>JBIOZO010000094.1:0-2394 GCA_044871215.1 Gaiellaceae bacterium
AGACCACGAGCACGCGTCCGTCCCCGGCCGAGGCTCGCGCGGCCTCGAGGGTGACGGCCACCTCGCGGGGATGGTGACCGTAGTCGTCGTAGACGCGCACGCCGCGCCGCTCGCCGCGCAGCTCGAATCGCCTGACGGCGCCGGTGAACTCCGGCAGCACGCGCTCGGCATCCACGCGCGAGGCGCCCGCGAGCTCGAGCGCCGCCAGCGCCGTCGCGGCGTTGCGACGGTTGTGCTCACCCGGAACGCCGAGCTCGAACGCGACCGGCTCGAGCTCGTCCCCGCGCACGGCCTCGGGCGCACGCACGAGCCAGCGCTCGAACAGCTCCCGCACCTCGGCCTCCGAGGCGAAGGTCGTGTGGTGGTCGAGCTCGACGTTGGTCAGCACGGCCACTCGCGGATGCAGCAGCTCGAGCGAGCGATCCGACTCGTCGCCTTCGGCCACGAGCCAGCCCTCCCCCGCCCCCGCGTTGCCGCCCAGCTGGGCGATCTCACCCCCGATCAGGAACGTCGGGTCGAGCTGCAGCCGCTGGAGGACGAACGCGATCATCGCCGCCGTCGTGGTCTTGCCGTGCGCCCCCGCGACCACGATCGACGGCCGCAGCTCCACGAGCTCCGCGAGCAGTTCCGCCCTCCTCTTCACGCGCGCGCGCGACACTTCTACCTCCGGGTTGTCCGTGGCAATCGCGCTCGAGACGATCACCTCAGCGTCGTCCGGGACGTTCGCCGCGTCGTGGCCGATCGCGACCGAGATTCCCACAGCCTCGAGCCGCTCGACGTACGACGAGCGCGCCCGGTCGGAACCGCCGACCTTGGCGCCCCACTCGCGCGCGACTAGCGCCAGCGCGCTCATGCCTGCGCCGCCGATCCCCACGAACCAGAAGCGCCTACCCTCGAGCGGCCGCAAGCGCCGTCAACTCCTCCGCGATCTGCACCGCCGCGTCCGGGCGCGCCACACGGCGCATCGCGGCACCCATGCGCGCGAGGCGATCCGGGTCGTCGAGGAGCGACCGCGCGGTTTCCGGCGCGCGGCTCAGCTCACTCTCCGGAATCACGATCGCCCCGCCGACGTGCTCGAAGTAGCGCGCGTTCTTCGTCTGATGGTCGGCCGTCGCGAAGGGATAGGGCACGAGCACCGCGGGCAGCCCGGCCGCCGCGAGCTCCCAGACGGTCGAGCCGCTCCGCATGAGCGCGAGGTCGGCCGCGCCGTACGCAGCGCCGAGCCCGTCCAGCACGGGCACCAGCACGTAGCCGGGGCGCGACACCCGCGACCGCAGCGAGTCGAAGTCTCGTTCTCCCGCGACGTGGAGCACTGTCGGCCCGCTGTCGCCGAAGGCCTCGACCGCGAGCTCGTTCAGCGACCGCGCGCCGGCGCGGGCGCCGGCGACCAGGAGCACCGGCCCGTCCGCCGGCAGGCCGAGCTGCGCGCGGGCCTCGGCGCGAGGCAGTGGGCGCGCGTTCGCCGGGATCGCCCGGCCCGTCACGACCCACTTCGGGGGCTTGCGTGCCGGCGAGGGATACGAGAGGAAGACCCGCTTGGCGAACGGCGCGGCCAGCCGGTTGGCCAGGCCGAGCTCCGCGTCGGCCTCCGTCACCGCCGCGGGGATCCGCCTACGGGCCGCGGCGACGACCATCGGGCCCGCGACGTAGCCGCCTCCACCGAGTACCGCGTCGGGCTGCCGCCGCGCGAGGATCCGCTCGCAGGCGGCCGGCGCGCTCAGCGCGCGGAGCGCAGCGCGAAGCTGCTCGATACCCGGTCGCCGAGGGAGGCCGCTGACGCGAAACGTGTCGAGCTCGAAGCCCGCCTCAGGAACCAGTCGCGCCTCGGCGCGATCCGGCGACCCGGCGAACGTCACGAGTGCTCCGCGCTCGCGCAGCGCCTGACCGATCGCGAGCGCGGGCAGGACGTGCCCCGCCGTCCCGCCGGCTGCGATCAGGAACACTCCTTGCCGCGGTTCCTGCATTGCCCGCGATGTTAAGGAGGATGCCGACGCAGGCGAGCGCGACCACGAGGCTCGAGCCGCCGTACGAGACGAACGGCAGCGGGATCCCGGTCAGCGGCGCCAGCCCCATCACGGCGGCGAGGTTGATCGCGGCCTGGCCGCAGACGAGTGCCGTGAGGCCCGCCGCCAACCGCTTGCCGAACGGGTCCTTGCACTGCAACGCGATTTTCAGCCCGAGGTAGGCGAAAGCTGCATAGGCCGCCATCACCGCTGTCGCGCCGACGAGCCCGAGCTCTTCGCCGATGATCGCGAAGATCATGTCGGTGTGCGCCTCGGGGAGGTAGTTCGCCTTCTGCACGCTCTGGCCGAGGCCGACGCCGAAGATCCCGCCCGAGCCGAGCCCGATCATCGCTTGCACGGTCTGGAAGCCGGCGCCCTGCGCGTCCTGCCA
>JBIOZO010000095.1:0-2442 GCA_044871215.1 Gaiellaceae bacterium
CTCTGGGGCGTCGCCGGGCTGCCGGACTTCGGCCACTACGTCGGCCCGTACGGCTACGTCCTGAACGCCGTCGCGCCTCACGAGCGTCATGTGACGAACGTCGTGACGGCGACGGTCTTCGACTATCGCGGCTTCGACACACTCGGCGAGGAGTTCATCCTCTTCTCCGCCGCGATGGGCGTAGCTCTCCTCTTGCGCGAAGCGCGGGACGAGGGCCGCCCCGGCCGCGGTGTGGGCAGCGACGCAGTCCGCCTCGTCGGCATCGGCCTCGTCCCCGTGCTGCTTGCGATCGGGCTGTACCTCGTCGCCCACGGCTTCCTCACTCCGGGCGGCGGGTTCCAGGGCGGCGTCGTCCTCGCGGCAGCGTTCGCGCTGGTCTGGCTGGCCGGCGAGTACCACGCCTATCGCCGGCTGACCCCGACGCCGGCAGTCGACCTCGCCAAGGGCTCCGGTGCCGGCTGCTACGTCGTCGTCGGGCTTGCTGCGCTGCTGCTCGGGCACGCGTTCCTGCGCAACCTCGGCCCGCTCGGCACGACCGGGACGCTCGCTTCCGGCGGCAGCATGGTCCTGCTCAACCTCGCCACCGCGCTCGAGGTCGCCGCGGCGTTCGTCCTGATCTTCACGGAGTTCGTCGAGGAGCTCGCGGTCGCCACATCGGCAGGGCGGCCATGAGCTACCTCCCCTACGCCCTTGCCGTCTGGCTCTTCATGGTCGGGCTGTACGGGGTCGTCACCAGCCGGCATCTGATCCACCTCGCGGTCAGCCTGACCGTGATGCAGTCGTCGACCTACGTGCTGCTCCTCTCGATCGGGTATGTCGACCGCGGCACCGCACCGGTCTTCGCGGACGTGCCCACGGGCACGCGCGCGGTCGATCCGGTCGTCCAGGCGCTGACGCTCACCGACATCGTGGTCAGCGTGGCGGTCGTGGCGCTGTTGCTCTCGATGGCCATGCAGGTTCGCAAGGACGCCGGAACGGGCGATCCGGACGAGCTCCACACCGTCGAGGGCTGATGGACGTCCTCGTTCCGCTGCCCGTGGCGATCCCACTGCTCACAGCCGCGGCCCTGGCGGCAACCGGCCATTTCCTGGGCAAGCGGGTCGACGACCTCGTCGGGATCGCGGCCGCCGCGGCGACGACGGTCGTCGCGACGCTCCTCGTCTTCCGATCGGTCGACCACGACCTCGTCTACTGGTTCGGCGGCTGGACCCCGCGTCATGGCGTGGCGCTCGGGGTCGCCTTCGACGTCGACCCGCTGAGCGCGGCGCTCGCCGCACTTGCCGCCGTGCTGACGACCGCGAGCTTCGTCTACGCCTGGCGCTACTTCGACGAGGCCGGAACGCTCTTCCACGTGCTGATGCTCGGCTTCCTCGGGGCGATGTGCGGCTTCGCGCTCAGCGGCGACCTCTTCAACATGTTCGTCTTCTTCGAGCTCATGACCGTCTCGACGTTCGCGCTCGTCGGGTACCAAGTGCGCTCGACGGCTCCGCTCCAGGGCGCCGTCACCTTTGCCGTCACCAATGCGATCGCGTCCTTCTTCCTGCTCAGCGGGCTGGCGCTCGTCTACGGCCGCACGGGCGCCCTGAACCTCGCGCAGATCGGACGGGCGCTGGAGGGAAGCGGAAGCCGCGGCCTCGTGATCGTCGCCTTCGTCCTTCTCCTCGCGGGCTTCCTGGTCAAGGCCGGCGTCGTGCCATTCCACTTCTGGCTTTCGGACGCCTATGCCGTCGCGCCGATCCCCGTCTGCGTACTCCTCTCCGCCGTGATGAGCGACCTCGGGATTCATGCGGTAGCGCGCATCTACTGGCCGGCGTTCTCGGGGGTATTTCACGCAGACGTCTCGTCGCTGCGGGCCGTCCTCGTGGCGATGGGCGTGCTCACGACCCTGCTTGCGGCCGCGATGGCCTTCCTGCAGCGCGACCTCAAGCGGATGCTCGCGTTCGTGACAGTTAGCCACGTAGGCGTTTTCCTCTGCGGGATCGGGCTCTTCACGGCGCGCGGGCTGGCCGGGTCGACGCTGTACGTGATCGGGGACGGGTTCGTCAAGGCCGCGCTCTTCCTTGCCGCGGGCATCCTGGTTCGGCGGCTCGGCGACGGCGACGAGCTGCGGCTCCGCGGCCGCGGCATGCGTGCTCCTGGCGCGGCTTTCGTGTTCTTCGGCGGCGCCTTTCTGGTCGCCGGGCTCCCGCCGTTCGGGTCGTTCCTCGGCTGGTCCTTGCTCGTGCGCTCCTCGAGCGACGTCGGCTACAGCTGGCTTCCGGCCGTGCTCGCGCTCGGCGCAGTCGTCACCGGCGGGACATTGCTCCGGGCATCGGCGCGCATCTTCCTCGGCTGGGGCGACGAGCAGGACCCGCTCCTCTCCGCCGAGCCACCCGAGTCGGAGGAGGAGCCGGAGGTAAGCGACTCGCGCTTCTCGCCGCCGCTGCTGTTCGGGCCGGCGCT
>JBIOZO010000096.1:0-17394 GCA_044871215.1 Gaiellaceae bacterium
CCGCGTCGCCGCGGAGGTCAAGGACTTCGACCCGGCGGGCCTCGCGGGCCCGAAGGAGCTGCGCCGACTCGACCGAAACGTCGTGCTCGCGCTCGGGGCCGCGAAGGAGGCGCTGGCCGACTCGGGCCTGAACGGCTTCGACCCGCACCGCGTGGGCATCGTCTTCGGCTCGGCAATCGGCGGTCTGATCGGGATCGTCGAGCAGGCCGACACGCTGCGCGACCGCGGCCCCGACCGCGTCTCGCCGTACTTCATCCCGAGCGTGCTGGTCGACACCGCGAGCGGCCAGCTCGCGATCTCGCTCGGCATCCGCGGCCCGAACTACGCGCCGGTCTCGGCCTGCGCGACCGGGTCGCACGCCGTGGGCGAGGGCGCCGAGACGATCAAGCGCGGCGACGCCGACGCCGTCCTCGCCGGCGGCACCGAGGCCTGCATCCACCCGCTGATCCTCGCCGGCTTCACCGCCATGCGCGGCCTGGCCGCCGAGAACGAGAACCCGCCGCACGCCTCGCGCCCGTTCGACGCCACGCGCGCCGGCTTCGTGATGGGCGAGGGGGCCTGTGTGCTCGTGCTCGAGGAGCTCGAGTCCGCCCGCGCGCGCGGTGCGACGATCTACGCAGAGGTGCTCGGCTACGGCGCTTCGAACGACGGCTACCACCTGGCCGCGCCCGAGCCGGAGGCAATCGGGGTCGCGAAGATGATGCGGTCGGCCCTCGACCGCGCCGAGGTCGACCCGCAGCGTGTCGGCTACATCAACGCCCACGGTACCTCGACGCCGCTCGGCGACGCAGCCGAGACGAAGGCGATCAAGGACGTCTTCGGCGACCACGCCTACGAGCTCGCGGTCTCCTCGACCAAGTCCGTGATGGGCCATTGCTTCGGAGCGGCCGGCGCGATCGAGGCGATGATGTGCGTGCTTGCGGTCCGCGACCGCGTGCTGCCGCCGACGATCAACTACGAGAATCCCGATCCCGCCTGCGACCTCGACTACGTCCCGAACGAGTCGCGGGAGGCCGAGGTCGATGTCGCGCTCTCGAACGCCATGGGCCTCGGCGGCCACAACGCCTGCGTACTGATCGGCCGCTGCGGCACTTGATATCCGGGCTGAACCCGAGTATGAAACCGGCTTAGCGGTCGAGCCCCGACCGCCTCAGTCGTCAGCTGAAAGGGGTATTGGGGGATGAGGGTCCTGAAGAAGCGCGTCGGCGTGCGATTCGGCCGACCGAGCATCGTGGTGGGCGTCTTCGCCCTCGCGGCGCTGTCAGTGGGAGCCGGCGTCGTGCTCGCCGGCGGCTCGAGTCGTCACATCACCGTCCAGGTCAGCGGGCCCGTGGCGCGCGCGCCCCAGGCGGTCGCGCCGGGCAAGTCGGTGATCGTCGGACATTCGTACAAGAACGACGTGTCGCCGCCGCTGCGGAGCGTTCACGCGACGCCGCTGGCGCCCGCGGGCGAGATGGAGGCCAGCCCGAACCCGCGGCCCGTCTCCAACCATGCCGACACCATCGACGCCGTGCGGCAGTCAACGCAGTTCGCGCCGAACATGCCCGCGACGACGCTCAACTTCAACGGGATTCCGTTCCCGGGCGTCGCGTGTAGCTGCGCGCCGCCGGACACGAACGGTGAGGTCGGCGCGACCCAATACGTGCAGATGGTCAACGAAGGCCTGCAGGTCTTCGACAAGTCGACCGGAGCGTCGATGCTGGGACCGATCTCGGTCGTCAGCCTGTGGAACGGCTTTGGCGGCCCCTGCCAGAGCGCGGGCGACGGCGACCCGGTCGTCCTCTACGACCAGCTCGCGAGTCGCTGGGTGGTGACCCAGTTCGCCGGTACGAGCGTGCCGACGGACGAGTGCATCGCGGTCTCGCAGTCGAGCGACGCCACGGGGGCCTGGTTCCGGTACGGCTTCCACCTGGGGTCGAACTTCTTCGACTACCCGCATCTGGGCGTCTGGCCCGACGCGTACTACATGACCATGAACGTCTTCAACACAGCCGGCACCTCGTTCCTCGGACCGGAGCCGTTCGCGTTCGACCGCGCGAAGATGCTCGCCGGCCAGCCGGCGACGTTCGTCACCACGACCAACTCGGCCGTCTACGCGCCGGCCAACGACGCGATGCTGCCGGCGGATCTCGACGGCTCGATCCAGCCGCCGGCCGGCGCGCCTGCGCCGTTTCTGATGTCCGGCACCGCCTCGACCTGGAAGGTCTGGCGCTACCACGTCGACTTCGCAACGCCGGCGAACTCGACGTTCACGCTCGGCGGGAACCTCACGCCCGCGGGCTACACGGTCATCTGCCCGACGACCCGCTCCTGTGTGCCGCAGCCCAACGGGCAGCGGCTCGACGCGGTGGGCGACCGGGGCATGTTCCGGCTCGCGTACCGGCGCTTCGCCGACGGCCACGAGGCCCTCGTCGGGAACCAGACGGTCTCCGCAGGCGGTGTCGCAGGCATTCGCTGGTACGAGATCGGCAACGCGACCAGCGGCTCGCCGTCCTTCACGCAGCAGAGCACCTACCAGCCCGACACGACCTGGCGATGGCTCGGGAGTGCCGCGATGGATCAGAGCGGCGACCTCGCGATCGGCTTCTCCGCCGCGAGCTCGTCGGTAGTGCCGGGGCTGCGGTATGCCGGCCGTCTCGCGACGGACGCGCCGAACACGCTCGGCCAGGGCGAGGCGACGCTGTTCGCCGGCGCGGGCAGCCAGACCGGGACGTCCAACCGCTGGGGCGACTACAGCGACCTGACGGTCGACCCCGTGGACGACTGCACTTTCTGGTACACGAACGAGTACTACCCGGCGGGCTCGACGCAGTACAACTGGCGGACGCGGATCGGAAGCTTCAGGTTCGCGAGCTGCGGCGGAACGACACCACCGCCTCCGCCACCCCCGCCACCACCGCCGCCTCCACCTCCGCCTCCGCCGACCTCACATGCACTGGCGGTGACCAAGGCCGGGGCCGGTACGGGCACCGTCACGAGCTCGCCTGCAGGCATCAACTGCGGCAGCACGTGCGCGGCCACCTATGCGGATGGCACCACGGTCACGCTGAGTGCCTCGGCAAGCTCGAGGTCGCGCTTCAGCGGCTGGACGGGCGACTGCACCGGCCGCTCGACGTGCGTCCTCGTGATGAACGCCGACCACGCGGTCACCGCGACATTCACCCGCAAGGGCGGTGCCGTCGCGCCACTGCGCCGCGCGATGCGGATCGACCGCTCGACCGCCCGGCGCGGCTGATCTCAGAGGGGCCCGGCGCGCCACTGCGCCGGGCCCCAACGGCTCTGCTAGCGGGGCTCGATCGCCTCGGCGGTCAGCTCCGCCAGCGAGTCCAGCACGGCGTCGGCCTCCGCCAGAGCTTCGTCGTCCGGCGGGAAGTGGGCGTTCGGGATCGCGAGCACACGCATCCCCGCGGCCTTTGCGGAGAGGATCCCGTTGTGCGAGTCCTCGACGGCCGCGGCCCGCCGCGGCTCGACGCCCAGCCGTCGTGCAGCCTCGAGATAGACGTCCGGCGCCGGCTTGCCGCGGGCTACCTCCTCCGACGAGACCGTCGCCGCGAAGAGCTGCTCCACCCCGAGCAGCTCGAGCACCAGGTCGATCAGCTCCCGGTTCGAGGACGAGGCCAGGCCGAGCGGCCAGCGGGCGGCCAGGCGCTCGACCGCCTCCCTCGCGCCGGGAATGGCCGGCAGGTGCTCGCGGTAGATGGCCGTCAACCGCTCGACGACCTCGCGGTTGATCTCGTCGGGCGGCTCTGGCAGGCCGATCGTCTGGTGCATGTAGCGGGCCCACTCTGTCGAGCTCATCCCCATCATGTCCCGCTGTGCCTGCGCGTGCCAGCGCCCGCCGCGCTCAGCTGCGAGGTGCTCGCGGGCCTCGTCCCAGACCTGCTCCGAGTCGAGCAGGACGCCGTCGAGGTCGAAGACGACCGCCTCGATCACAGCGCGGCATACGTCTGGTCGTGGAGCACGAGCGCACGCCGCCCAGGCGGGCCGGGCTCGGCCACGTCGATCGCAGCGACGAAGAAGGTGTGGTCGCCGCTCGCATGCTCCTGCTCGACGCGCCCGCGCAGCCACGCGGCCGCGTCGGCGAGCTGAGGAGGGCCGGCAGCGTCGGGGTCGCGCAAGGGGATGCGCTCCCACAGCGCGATCGGCGGCACTCCGCGGGCGAAGTGCTGGGCGAGGTGATCCTGACTCTCGGCGAGCACGCTGATCGCGAGCTCGCCCGCTTCGCGCAGCAGCTCGTGCAGCGCGGCGTCGCGGCGGATCGCGAACCCCACGAGCGGTGGCTCGAGCGAGAGGGACACGAGCGAGGCGACGGTCAGGCCGAGCCTTGCGCCGCCGGTCTCGACGGTCACCACCGCGACCGCTACCGGGACGCGCCGCATCGCGGCACGGAGCTCATCCGCGCTGGCCACGCGGGCGATGATACGAGGCGTCTACCTGCGCGCTAGTTGTGCGAGCACTTGCCGTAGCCGGCTCGGATCGTCTCGCGCTCGGCGTTCATCGTGCTCTCGAGCGAGACGTCGGCGGGGTTCTGCTTGTTGTACGGATGCAGCCCGGGGCCTTGCCACATCACGTCTGGCGTCACGCCCGGCCCAGGAGCCGTGATCCGGTACTGCTCGCCGGTGCCCGGCCCGCGCTTGCGGTTCGGCGTGGCCCGCGGATGGGCGTAGCCGCCGACCCATGGGTTCCTGGCGTAGAAGCCGTAGCAGAACATTCCGGGCGGCCCGTGCGAGACGAACGAGTTCTCACGGAGCCAGCCGGGGCCGTACGACGAGTTGTACGTGTCGAGGAAGAGCAGCCGGCCGTAGCCGTCGGTCGGCGCGCCAACGCGCGTGGTGCCGAAGCCGCGGATGCCCTTGCCCTGGTACGTGTACTGCCCGAAGACTTCCTGGAAGCGGCCGCCGTAGATCCAGTCGGTGTAGACGTTGAGCTGGGCCAGCTCGCCCGTCCAGTGCGAGAGGTGCAGCCACCAGGTCTTCTGCTTTCCGAGCCACGGCGCGAGGCCGAGGTCAGGCAGCGCCGTCTGCCAGCTCTGCAGGGCCCAGTACGAGCCGTTCGAGGCCTTGCAGGCGGCGACGAGCCACGGGAGATCCGGGCCGTCGTACGCGCTGCACCTGTTCTTGAAGGTCTTCCACGTGAGCCGGTGGTGTTTCCAGCCGCCCGAGTAGTCGAGCTTGAACTCGACCTGCTTGATCTTCGGGCTCGAGGGCCGCTGCCGTGCGTTGACGGCACCCCACGCGAGCAGGTGCGTGACCTTGCCGCGGACGGAGTAGGTGACGAGGGCCGTGCCCTTGCTGTTGACGGCGAGCTTGATGTTCGACGCGTTGCGCGCGACCAGCTGCGACGCGCCCGCCGTGCCGGCGAGCGTCAGCGCCGCGCCGAGGGCGCACACGAGCGCAAGGAGTCGAGCCTGCCGCATTGCACGTTCTTCATCGGCCGGGGCATCGACCGGCTCTTGCCTCCTTCGAGGGAAACTAGGAGGCGAGAAGCTCTTCGGTGCCCTCGGGAACGGGCACCTCGAGCGGGAGGCTCAGGAAGACGTCGACGACGTCCGGGTCGAACTGCGTGCCCGCCCCCTCGCGCAGACGGCGGCATGCTTCCTCGCAGCTGAGCCGCTTGCGATAGGGCCGGTCGGTCGTCATCGCGTGGAAGGCGTCGCAGACGAGGATGATCCGCGCCTCGAGCGGGATTTCCCCGCCGGTTTTCTTGTCCGGGTAGCCCGCGCCGTCCCAGCGCTCGTGGCAGCTGCGGACGATCGTGCGCACCTCGGCGAGCCTTTCGATCGGCTCGAGAATCCGCTCGCCCAGCTCCGGGTGCATCTCGATGATCGTGCGCTCCTCGGGCGAGAGCGGCCCCGCCTTGAGCAGGATGCTCGTCGGGATGCCGATCTTGCCGATGTCGTGGAAGAGGGCACCGAGCTCGAGGCGCTTCAGCTCGGCGGCTTCGAAGCCCATCGCCTCGCCGACGCGCAGCGCCATGTCCGTGATCCAGCGCGTGTGCGACGAGGTGTACTCGTCGTTCGCCTCGAGCGCGTTGGCCAGCGCCTCGACGGTCGAGACGAAGGTCTCTTCGAGGTTCTCGTAGCTTCGGGCGCGCTCCAGGGCGACCGCAGACTGGTACGAGATGCCACCCAGCAGGCGGAGGATCTCCTCGACCGTGTGCTCGCTGTCCTCGGTCGGCCGGCGCACCGAGATGAAGCCTTCGAGCGACCCGTCGCTCCGGAGCGGCGCCAGCGCGAGCTCGCTGTCGTCGCTGGAGAGGAGGAACGGCTCCGTCTGGTCGCCGATCGCGTTGCGCAGTGCAGAACCGTCCAGCGATCCGGTCGCGGCCTGGTCGCCGTCGGGGTCCGCGACCGCGCTGACTGCGAACTCGCCCTGCTCGGTCGGGAGCCAGAGCGCGCAGCGCTTGCCGCCGAGGATCCTCGCGGCCGCGCGCACGGTCTCGGCGCCGATCGCGTCCGGCGTCGCCGCCTCGGAGATGGCGCCGGTGAACTCGAGCAGTGCCTTCAGATGGTCGGCCTCGCGGCGCTGCGCCTCGTACAGGCGCGCGTTCTCGAGTGCAACCGACGCGTGGCCGGCGAGCACCTCGAGCAACCGCACGTCGTCCTCGTCGAACTGGTCTACACCGAGCTTCGAGATCGCGATCACGCCGATCACGCGGGCGCCGTAGCAGAGCGGCACCGCGATCTGCGACTCCTCGATCATGTGCGTGCCGGGAATCATCACCGCGTACTCGCACTCGAGCGTGTTGCCGACAAGCAGCGGCTCCGAGGTCTCGGCCACGTGGCCCGTGATGCCCTCGCCGACGCGCGTGCGCGGAAAGTCGACGCGCTCGCCGCTGCGGGAGAGCAGCTCGCCGCGGAAGGCGATCGGCACGACCCAGTCGCCGTCGAGCACCGACACGCGGCAGTTGTGGTAGTCGATCAGAAGCCGCAGCTCGTCCGCGATCACCTCGCCGATCTGGCGGACGTCGTTCAGGCGATTCAGCTTCCCGCCGAGGCTCTGGAGCATCTTCAGGTGCGCGATCGAGCGCACGTCGCGGGTGCTGTCCGCCTTGCCCTTGGGCCTCTCGCTGGCGGCGTCATCGAACAGGACGATCTGGTTCTTGCCGCGGGCCTTCGCCGTCATCATCGCGGCCTCCGCGCAGGCCACGAGCTCGCGCGGGTTCATCGCGTGCTCGGGGCCTTGTGAGACCCCGACCGACACGGTGATCTTCCCGGTCGGGCCGAACTCGACCTCCTTCAGCGTGTCGGTCAGGCGCCGCGCGAGGCCGAGCGCCTCGTCGGCGCCGCCGCCCGGCATGATCATCCCGAACTCCTCGCCGCCGAGCCGGCAGACGACGTCCGAGCCGCGCAGCGCCACGCGCAGCAGCTCGGCCAGGTCGGTCAGCACCTGGTCGCCCGAGCCGTGGCCGTAGACGTCGTTGACGCGCTTGAAATCGTCGATGTCGAGCATCAGCACGGCGACCGTCTCGCGGGAGCGGTTCGCGCGCGTCAGCTCGGCACGCAGCCGGTCGTGGAAGTAGCGGTGGTTGTAAAGGCCGGTGAGCGAGTCGGTCTGCGCCTGGTACTCGAGCAGTGCCCGGATCTGCGCGTTGTCGAGCGCGAGCGCGGCCGCGTCGGCGAAGCGGGTCGTCAGCTCGAACTCCTCATCGCTGAAGCTCGCGTCCTCGCCCAGGCGGTAGATGTTCAGCACCCCCTTGACGACGTCGCGCGCGATCAGCGGGACGGTGACGAGCGCCTCCGCCTCGTCGGCCGGGGTGCCAGGGACCGTCTTCGTGCGGGGATCGAGGTGGGCCTGGTTCGTGCGCACCGGCTCGCGATGGAGGGCAGCCCAGCCGGTGATGCCCTCGCCGAAGTCAGAGCGGCTCTCCATGATCTTCTCGGCCCACTTGTCACGCGCGAGCACCGGGGTCAGCTTCGTCTGCGCGTCGTCGGCCTGGTAGATCGAAAGCGTGTCGTGCGGGACCAACTCGGCGAGCGTGTCCGCGATTCGGTCGAGCAGGTTGTCGAGGCTGTGCTCGGACAGGATGTCGTGGAAGACGTCCGCGAGCTGCCGGTAGGACTGGACGAGCGAATCAGGGCGCGGGGCTTCGGGGACGGGTGGTTCGCCGTCCGGCACATGCGCAGGCGCAACAGCCGCAAGGTGATGCCGCACGGCCATAGTTTCCTGCTTGGAGGCGCGCGAGAGATCCCCCGGAAAGGGGAATCTCTCCGGGTGACTCAGATGAGCCAGTAGGCCGCGATCGACGCGGCCAGCGTCGCGAGGCCCGCGATCGCGATCTCCGTGCGACGGGTCGCGAGCACGCTCGCCACAGCCGGATGAGGCATGGCGGTTGCCGGAAGCGCGCCGAGCGCGAGCAGGAGGATCGCGAGCCCGACGAGCGCGAGCGCGGCGAACGGCAGCTTCTGCACGGTCGGCGCCAGCGTGGCCCCGGCGACGAGGCCGTGCGGCAGCGGCGCGGTGGCGGTCTCTCGTGTCCGTGGGCCGGCCTTTGCGGCGGAGATCCATGTCCCGTCGCTGGGGTGGCGTGCCTGCGTCGCCTTCGCACCCGAGCGGGCGCGAATTGCCGCCTTCACGCGCCTGTGCGCCGGCTTGGCGAAGCCTTCTTTCGCGCGTGCGCGAGAGCGCGTGGTCGTCGTGGTCGTCGCGAGCGTTGTCGTCGTCGTGGTCGTGGGGGACGTCGCGGGTGGAGGGGGTGGCGGGCCGGCCGGTGGCGGCGGGGGCGGTGGAGCCGGCGGGGGCGGAGGCGGCGGAGGCGGGGGCGGCGGGGCCACCGGCGGTGGAGGTGGGGGCGGGGGAGGCACCGGTACCGTCACGGTCGGGACGGTGACGCTCGGGACCGTCGGCAGCGTCACGGTCGGCAAGCCGATCTCGGCGCCGCCGATCGACGCGCCGGCCCAGAGGCCGCCGAGCCCGCAGAGGAGGAGGACGAATCCGCGCAGGCGCCGCACACGGAGATAACCCCCGGGCGACCGTTTCGGTTTCGGTCGCGCCGCTCCGGTGGAAGAAACGCTGCATGACTTCGGTCGGAGCGGACTACTACGCGAAGCCGGCACGCGGCGAACTCGAGCTCGGCTACTACGAGGCCGCGCGTGGCGGGCGGCGACGGGTCCCCTATACCGCGCGGGCCGTCTGCGCCTTCTGCATGGCCGAGCCCTGCGTCGGCTGCGACTACTGCGGAGGCTCGGGCGAGGTGCGGGTCGAGCGCGAGACGGAGATCACGATCCCGGCCGGCATCGAGGACGGGGCGACCGTGCCCCTCGGCACGTACGGCGAGCAGGTCGTCGTGCGCGTCAGGCCACAGCCGCGCGACCGCGCGATCCTGCGCGTGACGGCCGCGCTCGGGCTCGTCGCGGCCCTCGGATTTCTCGCGTTTCTGCTGCTGGGTTAAGGCCTTGTAAAAGCTCGCACGAACGCGGGGTCGTTCTCGCTACCTTCGGCCTCGTGACTGCGACTGCACGCACCCTGCTCGACAACCGGCTGACGATCGTCCTGGCCGCCTTCGCCGCGGCCTGGCTGATCGCGCGCGCCAGCGGCGTCGTGGCCGCGCGCGTGCTGCGCTGGCACGAGCAGCTGCACGCCGGGACCGACCCCGGCGAGACCGGCAAGCTCACCGAGGTGAAGCGCCAGGAGACCCTCGTCGCGCTGATTCGCACGGGGATCGCCTACGCGGGCTTCGCGACCGCTGCGGTGCTCACGTTCGCCGAGCTGATCGGAGGCGTCGACCGCCTCGCCGCGCTTGCCGGCGCATCGTTCCTCCTGATCCTGGTCGGCTTCGCCGTGCAGCGCGTCCTGACCGACATCATCGCGGGGTTCGCCATGTTCGCGGAGCGCTGGTACGGCGTCGGCGACACGATCGCCGTTCCCGCGCTCGAGCTACAGGGCGTGGTCGAGGACGTCTCGCTGCGCCGCACGAAGCTGCGGACGCTCGACGGCGAGTCGATCCACATCCACAACTCGCAGATCCCCGCGGTCAAGGTGCTGCCGCGCGGCGTCAAGGAGCTCGCCATCGAGCTGTTCGTCTCCGACCGCGAGACTGGGGAAGATCTCGTCGCCTCTGTCGCGGCACTGTTGCCGGAGGGCCCGACGACCTTCGTCCGGAAGCCGTGGATCGAGGTCGTCGAGGAGCCTTCCCCGAGCCTCGTGCGCATCGCCCTGCGCGCCACGACCGCTCCCGGCCGCGAGTGGCTGGCCGAGAGCTTCTTCTCCGACCTGCTCAGGGAGCGCGCCGCGCCCGGGCTGATCCTGCACGGGCCGATCGTGCTCGCGGTCGACGAGACCGCCTCACGCAGCTTCGCCCGCGCGAGCGCCGCGATGCGCTGGCAGGCGCGACGCGAAGCGGCCTAGGCCGCTTCCGCCTCCTCGAGCTCGCGCCGCAGTTCCTCGACCTGCGGCAGCACGGCGAGCGCGGGCAGAATCGGGAGCCAGAGGTTGAAGAGCCGGTAGACGACGACGCCGAGCAGCGCGCGGACGAACGGGAAGCCGACCCAGGTGAGCGCGAACGTGAGCGCGATCTCGACGACCCCGGCCCCGCCCGCAGGGAGCGACCGGCGCGTCAGCACGTAGCCGCTCGCGTAGCCGATGATCAGCGCGGGCACCGACAGCCTCGGGTTCCCGAAGAACTGGAGCGCGCCCCAGAGGCAGGCGATGTCGCCGGCCCAGTAGGCCGCCGTCCCGAGCACGCCGAGGCCGTACTCTCGCGGCGGGGCGACGAACATCGAGCGCAGGATCGAGAGCCCCGCAACGGCATGCGCGAGCGCCTGCCGCATCCGAGTGCCGCCACGGGCGTTCGCGTAGCGCGGCGCGCGCTTCGGCGAGCTCACCCACACCGCGGCGAACGCACCGGGGATGACGAACAGCCACGGCAGCGTCAGCGTCAGCGGCACGTCCGCGCCGCTGATGAGCAGCGCGATCGCCGAGCAGAGGGCCGCGGGCGCGAGCACGGCGTACTCGAGCGCGCCGAGCGCGAGCACGCGGGCGACCGCACCGTCCCTGTCCTCGCCGGCGCTGCGCAGCGCCCAGTAGTCGACCGCGAAGCCGCCGCTCGTCCGCGTGGCCGCGAAGACCCCGAAGCCGGCGACCACCGTCTGCAGCGAGCGGCCGAACGTCAGGCTCGGGCCGTTGTCGACCTTGGCCGTGTCCCGCACCGCCAGCACGTAGCCGGCGTAGGCCAGCAGCTCGCCGCCGAGGCACAGCAGCAGCCACGGCGGGTGGAGGTGCCGTGCCGCCCGGTCGAGGCGCTCCTGGCCGGCGATGTCGGCGAGCCCGGCGACCGCTCCGAGCGCCAGCACGGTCGGCACGACGAGCACGAGCAGCGGGCGGCGCTCGAGCCAGTCGCGCCCGCGGCGGAGCGGCCCCGGTCGCGGCGACGACACGCTCGCACGGTAGTGAGTACGGGGCGCGGATGGGAGCTTCATCTTCCGCCGTCGCCTTCGGTTCGCGCGACGTCCCTGAGATCCCTCGTCTCAGGGAAGAGCGGTCCGCAAGTTACGCATTTGCAGGGGATCTTTCTTCATGACAGCGGCTTCACTCACCAAGGAGGAACCCCCTTGCGGAAACTGACTCTTGTGCTCGCGTTCGCGCTGCTGGCGATCACGGCCTCGGCTGTCGCGAGCACCACTCCCACGCCCGCCGACAAGGCGGCGGCCGTCAAGCAGTGTTCGACCGAGCGGAACGCCATGGGCGCGGCGCCGTTCAAGCTGCTCTACGGCACCAACGCGAACAAGTCGAACGCCTTCGGCAAGTGCGTCTCGAAGCTCGCGCAGCAGAACGCGAAGAACGGGGCAACCGCCGCTTCGCAGTGCCGCGCCGAGCGTGCCGCCGACGCGGCTGCGTTTGCGAGCAAGTACGGCACCGGCAAGAAGCACGCGAATGCCTTCGGCAACTGCGTCTCCGGCAAGGCCAAAGCGGCCGCCGCGCAGCAGGTGCAGGCAACCGACAATGCAGCGAAGGCCTGCTGGACCGAGCGCAAAGCCGATCCTGCAGCGTTCAAGACGAAGTACGGCACGAACGCCAACAAGTCGAACGCGTTCGGCAAGTGCGTCTCCGGCAAGGTCAAGCACTCCACTCCGTAGCGCGCAGACCGTCCCGCCGCGCCAGCTGCGAGCTGGCGTGGCGGGACGGTGATTCGTAGCGGCGGGGGTGGGATCCGAACCCGCGAGCGCCGGTTAAGGCGATAGCGGCTTCAAGACCAGCTTCTCCAGCCGTGCCAGCTTGTAGTCGGTCATGCCGTGGAATCGACGCGATCCTCCGAGTACGCTCAGCGCGGCCGATGATCTGTTCTTCCTGCGGAGTCGAAAACCGTGCGGGCCGCAAGTTCTGCTCGAGCTGCGGCGCCCCGCTCGCAGTCGCGTGCCCGAGCTGCGGCGCCGCGAACGAGCCGGACGACCGCTTTTGCGGCGATTGCGGCACGCCGCTCGCGACCGACGGCGCCGCGCCCGCACAGCCGCAAGCCGAGCGCCGGCTCGTCTCGGTGCTCTTCGGCGACCTCGTCGGATTCACCCCGCTGTCCGAGAACCGTGACCCGGAGGAGGTGCGCGAGCTGCTCTCGCGGTACTTCGAGACGGCAAGGCGCGTGGCCGACCGCTACGGCGGGACGATCGAGAAGTTCATCGGCGACGCCGTGATGGCGGTCTGGGGCACGCCGGTCGCCCGCGAAGACGACGCCGAGCGGGCGGTGCGCGCGGGCCTCGAGCTGGTCGAGGTCGTGGCGGCGCTGGGTGGCGAGGTCGGAGCCGAGGCCCTCGCGATGCGAGTCGGAATCGTCACCGGCGAGGCGGCGGTGACCGTCGGTGCCGAGGGCCAGGGCATGGTCGCAGGCGACCTCGTCAACACGGCCTCCCGCGTCCAGTCGGCGGCGCAGCCGGGAACCGTGCTCGTTGGCGAGCGGACGCGGCGTGCGAGCGAAGCCGCGATCGCGTACGCCGACGCGGGCGAGCATACGCTCAAGGGGAAGTCCGAGCCGGTGCCGCTCTGGCGCGCCGAGCGCGTGACCGCCTACCGCGGCGGCGAGGGCCGAGCGCCCGGGCTCGAGTCGCCGTTCGTCGGCCGCGACGGCGAGCTGCGGCTCGTCAAGGACCTTTTCCACGCCACGAGCGACGAGCGGCGCGCACGGCTGGTCTCGATCCTCGGCATCGCCGGGATCGGCAAGACGCGGCTCTCGTGGGAGCTCGAGAAATACATCGACGGGCTCGCCGGCGAAATCTACTGGCACCGCGGCCGCTGCCTGGCCTACGGCGAGGGGGTCGCCTACTGGGCACTCGCCGAGATGGTGCGCATGCGCGCCGGGATCACCGAGCAGGAAGGGCCGGAGACGGCGGCCGGCAAGCTGCGCGATGCCCTCGAGCAGTACCTGCCGGACGAGGGCGAGCGCGCCTGGGTCGAGCAGCGGCTGGCGCAGCTCCTGGGTGTCGCGGAGCAGGAGCCGTTCCCACGCGAAGACCTTTTCGCCGCGTGGCGGCTCTTCTTCGAGCGCCTGGCCGAGCAGAACCCGACCGTGCTCGTGTTCGAGGACCTGCAGTGGGCCGACCCGGCGCTGCTCGACTTCGTCGACTACCTGCTCGACTGGTCGCGCTCGCACCCGCTGTTCGTGGTCACGCTTGCGCGGCCGGAGCTGGCGGAGAAGCACCCCAACTGGGGCGGGACGAAGCGCGACTTCACGTCGCTCACGCTCGAGCCGCTCAACGACGAGACGATGGATTCGCTGCTCGCCGGCCTCGTCCCAGGGCTGCCGGAGGAGGTGCGCGGCCGGATCCGCGACCGAGCCGAGGGCGTCCCACTCTACGCCGTCGAGACGGTGCGGATGCTGCTCGACCGCGGGCTGCTCCGCCGCGAAGGCGACGGCTACGTCGCCGCCGACGACATCGGCTCGCTCGAGGTGCCGGAGACCTTGCACGCGTTGATCGCCGCGCGTCTCGACGATCTCTCGCCCGGTGAGCGGCGCGTGCTCGAGGACGCAGCCGTGCTCGGCAAGACGTTCACGAAGGCCGGCCTGGCCGCGCTCACCGGCACGCCCGAGGCCGAGCTCGAGCCGCTGCTCACCTCGCTCGTGCGCAAGGACTTGCTGACGGTGCAGTCCGACCCGCGCTCGCCCGAGCGCGGCAACTACGGCTTCCTGCAGGCGCTCGTACAGCGGATCGCGCACGACACGCTCTCGCGCAAAGAGCAGAAGGCGCGCCATCTCGCCGCGGCGCGCTACCTCGAGCAGAGCTGGGGGTCGGAGGAGACGGAGATCGTCGAGGTGATCGCGTCGCATTACCTCGACGCGTACCGCGCCGAGCCCGACGCCCCTGACGCGGCGGAGCTTCGGACGAGTGCACGCGACGCACTCATGCGGGCGGGCCGGCGCGCGCTCTCGCTCGGCGCACACGAACAGGCGCAGCGCTACTTCGAGCAGGCGGCGGAGCTGGCCGACGATACGGCGCTGGAGGCCGAGCTGCTCGAGCAGGCCGGCATCTGCGCCGACGCCGACCGTCGCGGCGCCGAGGCGATCGGGCTCCTCGAGCGCGCGATCGGCCTCTGGCAGGGCGCCGGCCTGACGCACCCAGCCGCCCGCGGCGAGGCACGGCTCGCGATGGCGTGCTTCAACTACGGTCAGGTCGACGAGGCAACGGAGCGGATGGCGCGCTCTTTCGAGGTGCTTGCCCACGACGAGCCGGATGCCGACGTCGCGATGCTCGCCGGACAGCTCGCCCGCTACCGCTTCCTGCTCGGCGACCTCGACGGCGTCGACGAGCCGCTCGAGTACGCGATCGACGCGGCCGAGTCGCTGATCCTCCCAGACGTCCTCTCGGACGCGCTCAACTCGAAAGGGATGGTTGTGGTGCTGCGCGGCAGGCGCGAGGAGGGGCTCGGCATCCTGCGGCACGGTCTCGAGGTCGCGAGGGAGCACGACCTGACCGACGCGATGCTGCGCGGCTACTTCAACTACTCGTTCCTGCTGGCCGGGCGCGACCGGTGGGCCGACGCGCGCGCCGCAGATGAGGCAGGTCTCGAGCTCGCCCGGAGGCGCGGCAACCGACAGTGGGAGGAGTCGTTCATGGGCCACGTCCGCGGCAACGGGTTCATGGCCGGGGACTGGGAGGCTCTCGACCTTCCGCTCGACGAGCTCGAGGGGACGGACTGGGACTCGCTGCTCTGGTCGCTCCGGCTCGACTACGCCTGCCCCGTGACCACCGTCAACGTCGAGCGCGGCAGGCTCGACGTCGCGAGGGAGATCATGAAGCACGTCCCCGCGGAGGAACGGGCGGAGACGCAGGAGCGCGCCGCGATCGCACTCGGCCGCGCTGCCGTCGCCCGCGGAGAGCGCCGGTGGGAGGACGCGCTCCGCCGAGCGGTCGAAGCGGCGTCGCTCGGCGGGATCGGGAACATCCACGTGCTCTTCAAGCAGGCGCTCGCCGCGGCGCTCGACGCCGCTGTGGCGCTCGGCGAGCCGGCTCGCGCCGGCGAGGTCATCGAGGGGATGCGCCGGCTCAGCCCAGGCGTGCGCACGCCGTTCATCGACGCGCAGCTCGCACGCTACGACGCGCACCTCGCCGCAGGCTCCGGGGAGCCCGACGACGCCGACCGCCGGTTCCGCAACGCAGCCGAGTTGCTGCGCGAGGTCGGAACCCGTTTCTACCTCGCCGTCGTGCTGCTCGAGCACGGCGAGCTGCTCGCCGACGAGCGCCCGGACGAGGCGGAGCCGCTGCTCGCGGAGGCGCGGGAGACGTTCGAGCGCCTCGAAGCCGCACCGTGGCTCGACCGGCTCGCGCGCTTGCCAAGCGAACGTATGTTCGCCTAGACCCCTGGGCGTTCACAACGAAGTCGCAAACGCCTTCGCTCGAATCTGCGATCGTCAGAACGTCCGAGATCCGCTCAGTCAGCGAGTCTCGGACGTTCGAGCGGCGGGGGTGGGATTCGAACCCACGAGCGCCGGTTAAGGCGCTAGCGGTTTTCAAGACCGCCCCGTTCGACCGCTCCGGCACCCCGCCGCGCCTCTAGTTAAGCGAGTTTGCGCTCTCCGCCTCCTTCGGCGCCAATGGGTGGCCGGCGTGCAAGGGCTCGGCAACACGCCCACTCGTCGAAGCGGTTCGCCCTCAAGCGGCGATCCGCGCCGGCGCGCCGAACTGCTGCAGCACGTCGGGCACCTCGCCCTGGAAGTTCTCGAGCACGGCCAGCGCCCAGCGGTCGGTGACGGCGGTGCCGTTCAGCGTGTGCACGAACTCCGTGTGGCCGTTGGCGCGGTAGCGGATGCCGAGCCGGCGTGACTGATAGTCGGTCGTGTTCGAGGCCGAGGTCAGCTCGCGGTAGCGCTCCTGTGAGGGGAACCAGGCCTCGAGGTCGTAGCGCTTCGCCGCCGCGGCGCTCAGCTCGCTCGCCTCGATGTTGACGACGCGGTACGGGAGGCCGAGCTCCGTGGCGAGGGACTCCTCGATCGCGAGCAGGCGCTCGTGCTCGTCCCACGACTCCTCGGGCAGCACGTAGGCGAACAGCTCGACCTTGTTGAACTGGTGGACGCGGAACATCCCCCGGGTGTCGCGCCCGGCCGCGCCGGCCTCGCGGCGGAAGTTCGTCGAGAACGCGGTGTAGCGGAGCGGCAGCTCGTCGCGCTCGAGGATCTCGCCCATGTGCAGCCCGGCCAGGGCGACCTCCGAGGTGCCCGTCAGGTAGAGGCCCTCGTCGACGACCTCGTAGATCTCGAAGCGCTCGGCCGGGAAGAAGCCCGTGCCGTACATCGCCTCCTCGCGCACGAGCACCGGCGGGATCACCGGCTGGAAGCCCTGCGCGACCGCTCGGTCGAGCGCCCAGCGGTAGAGCGCGAGCGCGAGGCGGGCCGTATCGCCGACGATGTAGCCGAAGCGCGAGCCCGAGAGCCGAGCCCCGCGCTCCATCTCGAAGCGGCCGAGCTCGAGGTGCTCCTTCGCCTCGACCAGCTGGGGGCGCTCGCCAACTTCGCGGACGATGTCGCCCTCGGAGTCGCCGGTCGCCTCGTCGGGCACCGACTCGTGCGCCGGGTTCGGCACCTTCTGCAGGAGCTCGTCCCGCCGCGTCTCGGCCTCGGCGAGCTCCTGCTCCCGGCGCCGCAAGTCCTCCTTGACCGTCTTCAGCTCCTCGACCTGCTCGGGGGTCGGCTTGCCCTTCAGCTTCTGGCGCCCGCGCAGCTCGTCGACCTGGGGCACGAGCTCGCGCCAGCGCTCATCGGCCTCGAGCAGCTGCTCGAACGCCTCGGCGCCGCCCTTGCGCGCGATGCCCGGCCGCACGCGGTCGGGATCCGCCCGCGCCGCCTTAAGGTCGATCAACCCTGGTTCTGGGTCAGGTACGCGACGAGGTCGGCGATCTGCTTGTCGGACAGCGTCGAGCCGAAGTTGGGCATCGCGTTCGGGTAGCCCTTCTCGATGTACGCGCTCGGGTTGGC
>JBIOZO010000097.1:0-3610 GCA_044871215.1 Gaiellaceae bacterium
CGTGCACGTGGAGGGCGAGGAGTGGCCGTACTGCCCCCGCACGATCCTGCGCCGGCAGCTCGCGAAGGCCGCCGCGCTCGGCTACGAGTTCAAGGTCGGCTGCGAGCTCGAGTACTTCCTCGTGCGCAAGCGCGACGACGGAACGATCGAGCTCGCCGATCCGCTCGACACGCTCGACCTGCCCTGCTACGACATGCGCGGCCTGACGCGCAACCTCGACTTCGTCTCGACGGTGTCCAAGCACGTGACGTCGCTCGGCTGGGACAACTACGCCACCGACCACGAGGACGCCAACGGCCAGTTCGAGCAGAACTTCCAGTTCGCGGACGCGCTGACGACCGCCGACCGCGCGGTGTTCTTCCGCTACATGGTCGAGTCGCTCGCGCAGGAGCGCGGGCTGCTCGCGACGTTCATGCCCAAGCCGTTCGCCCACCTCACGGGCAACGGCTGCCACTTCCACATGAGCCTGTGGAAGGACGGCGAGAACGTCTTCGAGGTCGACCCGTCCGTGGACCCGCGCGGGCTCGGCCTGTCGCCGTCCGCCTACCACTTCATCGGCGGCCTGAAGGCGCACGCAAAGGGCTACATCGCCGTCACGGCGCCGACGGTGACGTCCTACAAGCGGCTCGTGATCGGCGCGCCGACGAGCGGCGCGACGTGGGCGCCGGCCTACATCTCCTACGGCTACAACAACCGCACGCAGATGCTGCGCGTCCCCGGCCCGGGGCGGGTCGAGGACCGCACGGTGGACGGCTCCTGCAACCCGTACCTGGCGGCGACCGTGCTGCTCGCGGCCGGCTTGGACGGCATGGAGAAGGGCCTGGACCCGGGTGAGCCCAACACGGAGCTCAACCTCTACGAGACCGACGAGAAGCGCCGGGCGGAGCTGGGCATCGAGGTGCTTCCGGCGAACCTGCTCGACGCGACGCGGGAGCTCGAGGGCGACGAGGTGATCCGAGAGGCGCTCGGCGACGTCGTCGACGAGCAGTACGCCGACTACTACATCCGCTGCAAGCGGCGCGAGTGGCAGATGGCCCACGAGCAGATCACGCAGTGGGAGATCGACCGTTACCTGCAGCTGTTCTGACGGAGGGCGCGCAACCCGGGAGGGACACGCTCTACGCGGTCATCAAGGCGCTCGGGTCGTCGCCCGATCTCGACGAAGTGCTCGCCGGGATCGTCGACCTGCTCGGGGAGGCGACCGCTTGCCACGCCTGCTTCGTCTACCTGCGTGACGGCGAGCGCCTGCGCATCCGCGCGGCGTCGCGGGTCTACGCCCACGTCGTCGGCCGCGTCGAGTTCGGGCTCGACGAGGGCCTGACCGGCTGGGTCGCGCGCAACAACCGGCCGGCGTTCATCCGCGAGAACGCGCTCGCCGACCCGCGCATGAAGTACGTGCCCGAGCTCGACGAGGAGCGCTTCCAGTCGATGGTCGCCGTGCCGGTGCCGGCGCGCTCGGGCGGCGTCCTCGGCGTGCTCGTGCTGCACACCGTGGCGCCGCGCGAGTTCGACGAGGGCGTGCTGACGTTCCTCGTGCACGTGTCGGCGTTGGTGGCCGGCGCGATCGAGAACGCCCGGCTCTACGATCAAGCGCGCCGACGCGTCGACGCGCTCACCGCCCTGTCGCGGATCAGCCGCGAGATCGCGGCCGTCCGCGGCCGCGAGGAGCTCTACCGCGTCGCCTGCCGCGGGCTGCGCGACGTGCTCGACTGCGAGCGCTGCCAGCTGCACCTGCACGAGGCCGGGAGCGGGCGGCTGGAGCTCGTGGCGGCCGACCCGCCCGGCCCGGCCGCTTCGCTCGGGGGCATGGCGACGGTCGAGCTGCGCGGCGGCGCCGAGCCGATCGGGGTGCTCGGCGTGGCGCCGGCGCCCGCGCCGGAGGGGGAGTTCCTCCTGCACGCCGTCGCCGGGCAGCTCGCGCTGGCGCTCGAGAAGAGCGAGCTGATCGAGCGCCTGACGGCGGAGAACCTCGTGCGCGACTTCTTCGAGGCGCTCGCGAACGGCAGCGGCGAACTCGCGGCCGCACGCGCCCGGCTCGCGGGCTGCGACCTCGACCGCCCGCACGTCCTGATCGTCGCCGAGGGGGTGGGCGAGACGTCGCGGCCCTGGCCGGAGCTCGCCGAGCGCCTGGAGGCCGCGCTCAGGCGGGTGAGCCCGGGTGCGTTCTGCGATCCCGGGCGCGAGCGGCTGCGAGCGGTGGTTCCGCTGGGCGGCGATGTCGAGCCTTCCGAGGTGGTGGGCGCCCTGGATGCGATCGGGGCGCGCGAGCGCGTGGCGATCGGCGTGAGCGCGGTCCGCCGCGGCGCCGGCGAGGGCAGCCTCGCCCTGCGCGAGGCCGCCGACGCGGCGCGTATCGCGAACGGGCTCGCCCCGGCCGGCGGCGCGCTGGCCTACGCCGACCTCGGCGCCTATCGCTACCTCGTCAACGTCCCGCCGGACGTCGCGCCGCGCGACCGCTACCGCGACGCGGTCGAGCGGCTGCGCGAATACGACGCTCGGCGCGGCGCGCACCTCCTCGAGACGCTCGAGCGCTACCTGGAGTCGCGCACCAGCATCGCCACCACCGCGCGCGTGCTGTTCATCCATCCCAACACCTTGCGCCAGCGGCTCGCCCGGATCGAGAAGCTCGGCGGGCTCGACCTCGAGTCCGACGACCTGCTGTCGCTGGAACTGGCGATCAAGCTCGGGCGGCTTCGCGCGCGACGCTGGTCCTCCGGCGCCGACGGCCCGAGCGGGCGCGCCGCCGGCAGCGCCTGAAGCCGCAACGCCCCGACGACCGCGAGCGCGACCCGGGTCAGCCCTACCCGGAGGACCTCAGCGGGCCTGAAGCGCGTCCATCCCCACGGCGATCGCGAGGATCAGACGGCGGTCGACGGTCCGCTCCGGGTCGCCCGACATGTCGATCGTGTAGGTGTCGCGGAACTTGAACGTCTGGCGCATGTGCGAGCCGATCTTCTCGCCGTCGCGGATGAAGTCGAAGTGGTAGGGGATCGGCAGCCAGTCCGAGAAGTCACCGACGTAGGGCACGAAGTCGACGAGGCGCCGGAGCAGCGCCACCAGCAGGCTCGTCTCGGTCGCGCGCGCGGCGGGGTTGCCCTGCGCGTCGTGGAGCTCGTAGGTGGAGCGGATCAGGCTCTCCCCGAAGACCTTCTGGATCTCGCCGACCTTCGCGCCGGTCGAGTCCGTGACGTCGTAGCGGGCGCGCGGGTCGAAGCGCTGGCGGGCCTTGATGCGCATCAGCTCGTGGGACTTGGAGCCATCCGTGTAGAAGCGGATGTCCTCCTTGAACTTGAAGCGCTTCTGCTCGACGAAGCAGATCGGCTCGCCGGGGGTGCCTTCGCCGTTCGGGATCGAGAACTCGTACTGGTTGACGATCGGGCGGATTCGCTGACGGAGGATGAAGACGTCGTGGTCGTTGGGGTCGACGAGCGTGGCCATGGCAGGCAGGGTAGGGCGCGTCCCTTTGCGCTCCCTCACGGCAGGCGCTCGGTCGACGGCCCGGCGCTACACTCGCCCGGTCCCTGGTGGGGTTCCCGAGCGGTCAAAGGGGACGGGCTGTAAACCCGTTGGCTCTGCCTTCGCAGGTTCGAATCCTGCCCCCACCATCGCA
>JBIOZO010000098.1:0-5573 GCA_044871215.1 Gaiellaceae bacterium
GGACTTCCCCGACCCGGACAGGCCCGTGACGCAGATCAACGCGTTTCTGGGCAGGCTGACGGTGACGTCCTTGAGGTTGTGCTCCCGGGCGCCGTGTACGACCAGCTGCTCTGCCGCTGCCATCACCCTCAGTGTAGCCCTGGCCTTCGGACGAACACGTGTTCGCTTATGCGGCCCCTCAGCGCCACTGCACGGCGGCGGCCGAGATCGGAATGCGCACCGCCCGCGCGCCCGCGTCGCTCGGAAAGACGGCGACGGAAGTCTCGGTTGCGAGGGCGGCGAGGCGCTCGTCGCGTGACCACGTGATCGAGCGAGCGAGCTCGTCGGCAGCGGGCAGCGGCCGGAGCGCCGGGGAGGAGTTCGTCCGGAAGAGCGTGAGCGCGCCGTCCAGGCGGACGACGACGTAGCGGCCGCTCGGGCTTGCTTCGAGCGAGCCCATTCGGGCGCCGACCGAGTTGAAGAGCCGTTCGGTTCGGCTGCCGCGGACGACCTCGAGCGACGTGGCGCCGTCCGGTCCGGTCAAAACCGCGTAGTCGCGGACGTTCAGCCAGGCGACCTCGCGCACTCCGCCGGGCGCACCTTCGACGGGCCGGTCACAGCGAGAGACGTCGTGCAGGCCTTGGAAGAGGACTTTCGGAACGGACGGAGGGCAGCGGCCGGTCCATTCCCGCAGCCGACCGTCCCTGACGAAGGTGAGGATTCCGTCCGACCTGAACGCCGGCGACGTCCCGGGGAAGTCGTAGCTCCACCCGCCCGAGCCGACCTCGATGCTGCCGCCGTCGAGCTCGCGCGCGGCGATGCCCGTGTCTGCGTCGCTCGGCTGGCGCGTCCACAACCCGCAATCGGTCCCCGGCAGCTCCCGATTTGTCGTCCAGGTCAGCGTCGGGAGGCTGAGTATGAAGCGTCGGCACTGGACGTCGGTGACGTACAGCGCGCCCTGCGCGCCGAGTTGCCGCAGCTCATCGGCCAGCCGTGCCCGCCCGGGAATCGCGGGCGGCCCTGCCGCAGCGGGGGCGACAGCCGGGGCAGTCGTGGCCGGCTGGGCCGCCGTCCCCTCCGACCGAAAGGCGTCGCGCGCGGCGAGAAGCCCGATGAGGAGCAGGGCGCCGACCAAGAGCCACGTCGCGAACGGGCGCATAGCCCGTTGAGCGTAGCGCTAGCCTGCCAGGCGGCCGACGCGCCGTGGATCCGGCACGTACGGAACCTCGAGATCGCCCGCGATCACGGTGCCGTAGCCGAGCAGGCGACCGAGAAGGCCCTGCTCGACCTCCACCGGCCCGACGCGCGCGAAGCGCACGGCAGCCGCGCGCCGCTTCGCGACGCCGTGGACGACGAGCAGCTTTTCCGTCGTGACGACGAGCGAGGTGCGGTCCCAACGCAGCACCGCGCGCAGGGCGAGGAGGGCACCGACTCCGAGCAGGACGGCGCCGGGAACGCCGAGCCACGGCGGCGAGAGCCCGACGAGAACTCCCCCGGCGAGCGCGAGCAGGAGCGCGCGGCTGAGGGGCCGCACGAGCGCCGCGGTGTGCGGCCGCGCCTCGAAGCGCACCGTCTCGCCAGGGTCCAGGTACCCGCGCATACGCAGGATTTCTGCGTAAACGCGTGGAATTCCTCGTTCCACCGAGGGCTATTCTGGGAATCGAGACTCATGCAGGAAACCGCGCGCAAGGCCTTCATCGCTTCGCTGATCTTCGTCGCCGTGGTCGCGTCGGCCCTCGCTCTGTGGAAGCTCCGGATCGTCCTCGCGCTGCTCTTCCTTGCGTTCATCATCGCGGCCTCGATGCGGCCGAGCGTCGAATGGCTGGCGCGTAGGCGCATCCCACGCGGGCTCGGGATTCTGCTCCACTACGGGGTGCTCGCCGGGCTCATCGGCGTGCTCCTCTGGGCGATCGTCCCGCGCGCGATCGACCAGGTCGACAACGCCCTCGGGGGCATTCCGACCTCGAGCTCGGAGCTCGAGCGCCAGGCAAACCAGTCCACCGGCTTCAAGCACGAGATCCTCGTCCGCATCCAGGACGGGCTCGACGAGCTGCCCTCGGGAGCCGAGCTCGTCGATTCCTCCCTCTCGCTCACCTTCACGGCGTTCGAGGTGCTCGTCGGCGTGTTCTTCACGTTCGCGTGCGCCGCCTACTGGATCTTCGAGCGCGAGCGCGCCGAGCTTCTCGTCATGTCGCTGCTGCCCCGGGAGAGACGTAGAACCGTGCGGGACACCTGGAACCTCATCGACGCCAAGCTCGGCGCCTACGTCCGCGGCCTGCTCATCCTCGTCACGTTCGTGGCCACGGTGCTCTCGTTCATCTTCTACTTGATCGGACTGCCGTTCTGGCTACTCATCGGGATCTTCGCCGGCATCGTCGAGATCGTCCCCGTGCTCGGTCCGATCGCTGCCGGAGCTGTTGCCGTCGGCGTCGGCTTCACCGAGTCGTGGCAGCTCGCTCTCGCGGCGGGGGTCGCCGTACTCGCCGTGCGGCTCTTCGAGGACTACGTCGTCATCCCGCGCGTTCTCGGCCACGCGGTCGGGCTGACCCCGCTCACCGTGCTCGTGGCGGTCACCGCCGTCGCCTTTCTCTTCGGCGGCTTCGCGGTCTTCCTGTCGATCCCGTTCGCAGCCGTCATCGCCACGCTCGTGGACGTGGTCGTGCGCCATCGCAACCCGGCCGAGGAGGAAACGCCGGCCGTTCTCTTTGCTGCCAAGGAGAACGAGAGCTAGCTAGCGCTCAAGCCTTGCGCCAGCGGCCGAAGATGAGACCGCCGAGCGTGAAGCCGAGGCCGAAGGTGCCGACGGCGAAGCCGCCGACTGCAAGGCTCTTCCGCCACGTGGAGAGCCGCTCCCAGTGCCCGAGCGCCTCCTGCTCGTCGGTGGAAAGCGGCTCGCCGCGCCGCTTCTTGCGCCCGGCCGCCCCGGCGCGTAGGCCGAGGTACATGTCGTCGAAGATCTCAGCGGGTTCGTCGACCATGACCAAACTATAGTGTCCCCGCCCGATGGCGCCTTTACGCGTCCTGCAGGTTTCCGACCTTCATGCGGGCACGCGTGAGGAGCCCGAGGTGGAAAACGACCTGCGGGCACTCGTCGCGGATCTGGCTCCCGAGCTCGTCGTCGCAAGCGGCGATCTGACCCATCGCAACACGCCCGAGCAGCATGCCCGGGCCGCCGCGCTCCTGCGCTCCCTCGGCCCTCCGCTCCTCGTCATCCCGGGGAATCACGACATCCCACGCTGGCCGCCATGGCGCTTCACGCGGACCTTCGACCAGTTCCTCGAGGTGTGGCCCGAGACCGAGCCCGTCTACCGCTCCGAACGGCTCGTGGTCTGCGGCCTGAACTCGGTGCGGCCGTGGAAGCAGCAAGGCGGGGCACTGCGCTCCTGGCAGCTCGATCACGTCGCGGAGACGTTCGCCGGGGCGCCTGAGGGTGCGCTCAAAATGGTCGCCGTCCACCACCATCTGCTGGGCGCGCCCTGGCGGACCGTCAAGCGCACGATCGCCAACCGCTCGACTGTCCTCGGAGCGCTCGTCGACGCCGGGGCGGAACTGATCGTCTCCGGGCACGTGCACCAGAGCGCGGTTTCCGAACGGCATGAGTTCGAGGTCGTGGAGGGCGACGTGCACGGGACGACGGTCGTGACCGCCCCCGGTCTCGGACAGCCGCGCCCGAAGCGCCGGGGCGAGGCGCGCGGTCTCCATTTCTTCGAGGTCGAGGAGGGCTCGCTCACAGTGATCACGTACTCGTGGGTCGGAAACGACTGGTGCCGGATCGCCGAACGCCGCTTCACACGCGGGTTCGGCGGCCTCGTTTCAGACGGACGAGAGGCCGGGTAGGGTCACGGGGATGGCAGGCAAGGCACTTCTGGGGCTTGCGGTTACGGCCGTCGCGGCGGCAGTGACTCTCGCAGCGTGCGGCGGGGGCGGTGAGCCGACGACCTTCACTCCAGAGGTGGAGGACAACTTCGTGAACTCGTGCGTCGACTCGGCGACAACGGGGGCGACTCCTGCCGACGAGTCGGACGCCGAGCGCATCTGCGGCTGCATGTACACAGAGCTCAAGCAGCGCATGAGCTTCGAGGAGTTCAAGGCGGCAGACGAGTCGCTGCGCGAGGGCGAGCAGATGTCCGCCGAGGTCGCCGCGACCCTTCAGGCCGCGGCGCAAGCCTGCGCCTAGCTTCGCGTCAGGCCGGCGAGCCCTGCCGTGCGAACCTGGGTAGCTCGCTGTTCAGCTGCTTCACCGACGGGAGCAGCGCGAGCGCGGGCAGAAGGGGCAGCCAGAACGTGAAGAAGCGGTAGACGAGCGCGGCGAGAAGCGCCGGGGCGAGCGGCATGCCGACCGCGTGGAGGCTGAAGGCGAGCGCCGCCTCGATCCCGCCGGACCCGCCGCCGGGAAGCGGCAACGCGGTGGCGACGTAGCCCGTCGCGAAGGCGAGCACGAGCGCGGCGAGGACGACGCTCGAGTGCGTGAACGCGCGCAGCGCCGCGTAGAGCGTGAGCAGGTGGCCGAACCAGTAGACGGCGAAGCCGAGGATGGCGGAGGGATGGGCGCGCGGGTTGAGGACGAGGTGGCGCACGACGACAACGCCGCCGATTCCGTCCGCGAAGCCCTTCTTCAGCTTCGACCACCAGAACGTCGTCCTGCCCTCCCCCTCCCTCTCCTTCACTGCCTCCGCGTGGCTGAGCCGCGTCGCCCTCTTCGGCGAGCTGACGAAGGCGGCGAGGACGACGCAGACGGGCACGACGATGATCCAGCCGAGCGTCATCCCGAGCGGCGCGCCCGATCCTCGCCCCGCCAGGACGAACATCGCCGCGACCGCCGCAAAGGTTCCGAGCAGGCCCCATTCCAGCGTGTTGAAGCCGAGCACGCGGCGCGCCGAGTCGTGGGTGCTGGCGCCCGCGCGCCGCAGGGCCCAGAAGTCGACGGCGAGACCGCCGGCCGCGGAGCCGAGGACGTTCGCCCCGAAGCCGATGCCGACGATGCGGGTCACCGTCCAGAACGGCAGGTTCGGCCCGTCGTGCATGCGGGCGATCTCGCGGTAGCCGGCGATGTAGCCGGCGTAGGCGCACACGAGCCCCGCAAGGCAGATCGGGAACCATTTCCGGTTGGCGGCGTCGAGGGCGTCGACGATCTCGTCGAAGTCCGCCGCCTTCCCGATGAGGCTGAAGGCGCCGACGAGGAGGATCACTGCGATGACGATGGTGGCGAGCGCCCGCTTGGCGTCGATCCCCAGGATGTTCTCGCGCTGCGCCACGGTCGCCTGCAGCCTGCCCGTCGAGTCGGCCGGCTAAGCGGCGGGCTCCGGCGTCGCCGCCCGGAGCTCACGGCGGAGCTCCTTGATCTCGTCGCGGAGCTTCGCCGCGTACTCGAAGCGGAGCTCCTCTGCGGCCGCGAGCATCTCCTCCTCGAGCGTGATCACGAGCTTCTCGATCTCGTCGGGCTGCATGCCCTCGACCTTGCGACCGCGCCGCCGGCGGCCGGGCACCGTGGGCGACTCCATCGCGAGGAACTCGGCGATGTCGGAGACGCCCTTGACGATCGACTCCGGCGTGATCCCGTGCTCCTCGTTGTAGCGGAGCTGGATGTCGCGCCT
>JBIOZO010000099.1:0-4683 GCA_044871215.1 Gaiellaceae bacterium
TGTGCGCCTCGGGGAGGTAGTTCGCCTTCTGCACGCTCTGGCCGAGGCCGACGCCGAAGATCCCGCCCGAGCCGAGCCCGATCATCGCTTGCACGGTCTGGAAGCCGGCGCCCTGCGCGTCCTGCCAAGGATTGAGGAAGCTGAACAGGCGCGCTCGGCGGTACGGCTCGAGCCAGACGGCGAACAGGCCGAGTGTTCCCACGATCCCGAGCCCCGCCCCGAGCGTGCGGCCGGGCGTGCCCGCGACGAGCAGCATCGCCGCGAGCATCACGACGATCGCGATCGCGGTGCCGAGATCCGGCTCGACGAGGATCAGGCCGCAGAACACGAGCGTGACCAGGCCGATCGGCCGCCAGAGCTGCGCGAGGTTCTTGGGCGGCTTGCGTCGGGCGAGGTAGCCGGCCGCCCAGATCGCGAGCGCGAGCTTCGCCAGCTCGGACGGCTGGAAGATCAGCGGCCCGAACGAGAGCCAGCGGCTCGCGCCGTTCGCCGCCCGCCCGATCACGAGCACGGCGAGCAGCAGCACGACGCTCGACACCATCAGCACCGGCGCGAGGGCGCGCAGAGCGCGGTAGTCGATCCGTGAGCAGACGACCATCAACGCGACCCCGAGCACGGCATACATCGCCTGCCGTTTCAGGTAGTAGGCGGGGTCGCCGTTCGCGAGCGCGGCCGACGCGGACGTCGCGCTGTAGACCATCACGAGGCCGAACGCGACCAGCCCCATCGTCACGAGGATGAGCACGCTCGATTCGAGGCCGCGCCTCACCCGGTCAGGTTCTGCACCAGCCTCCTGAATTCCTCGCCGCGCTGCTCGAAGTCACGGAACTGGTCGTAGCTCGCGCACGCCGGCGAGAGCAGGACGACGTCGCCCGGTTGCGCGTCGACATGCGCCAACGCAGTTGCGAGGTCGCCGTCGTCGTGGCCCTGCGGGATGGCCGCCGCGAGCTCGTCCGCCGTTTCGCCGATCAGGTGGACGCTGCGCACGTTCGGCCCGATCGCCTCGCCGAGCGGCGCGAAGTCTTCTCCTTTGTGCGACCCGCCGAGGATCAGGTGGACGGGCTCGTCGCGGTAGGCGTCGAGGGCGCGCAGGGCAGCAGCGACGTTGGTCGCCTTGGAGTCGTTGACATAGCGGACGCCGTGCGCCTCGCCGACCGGCTCGAGCCGGTGCGGGACACCCGGGAAGGTCTCGAGCGCGTGCGCGATCCGGTCGTCCGGGACGCCGAGCGCCCGCGCGCCGGCGGTGGCTGCGGCCGCATTCTCGCGGTTGTGCGCGCCGCGGATGAGCGGCTCGGCCGGGAGGTCGTCGTCGGCCGAGAACTCGATCCCCTCCAGTCCGCTGCCTCTCGGCACGACCTTCGCGTGCGCGCGCTCGAAGATCCGGAGCTTCGCGTCGCGGTAGGCCTCGAAGGAGCCATGGCGGTCGAGGTGGTCCGGCTCGAGGTTGAGCAGCACCGCGACCTCGCACGCGAGCTCGTGCACGTCTTCGAGCTGGAAGCTCGACAGCTCACAGACGACGAGCGCGCCCGTCTCCACCTCGCCGTCGAGATCGGTCAGCGCGCGGCCGACGTTTCCGGCCGTGGGAGCGTCGAGCATCGCGCCGAGCAGCTCGGTGGTCGTCGTTTTGCCGTTCGTGCCGGTCACCCCGACGAGCCGCGGCTGCAGCAGGTGGTAGCCGAGCTCGACTTCGCTCCAGATCGCAATGCCCCGGCGCTCGGCCTCGGCGATGAGCGGCACCTCGCGTGGCACGCCCGGGCTCTTCACCAGCACCTCGACGCCGTCGAGCAGCGAGAGGTCCTCGTCATTACCGAGCTCGCGATCGGCCACTCCGACCTCAACCCCGCGGCGCTCGAGTGCCGCGACCGCCGCTTTGCCCGAGCGCGCGAGCCCCAGCACGAGCACCCGCTGCGGAAGCTCGATCAGCGGAACCCGGTGAAGTAGCGGTAGTACAGGGCGAACCCGATCGCGCAGAGGATGCCCGTCACGATCCAGAAGCGCACCATGATCTTCGTCTCCGACCAGGCCTTCAGCTCGAAGTGATGTTGGATCGGCGCCATCAGGAACACACGTCGCTTGAAGTACTTGAAGCTGAAGACCTGGATGATCACGGACAGCGCGACGAGGGCGAAGATGCCGCCGATCAGCAGCAGCAGGAAGATCGTCTTCGTGAAGATCGCGAACGCCGCGAGCGCGCCGCCGAGGGCCATCGAGCCGGTGTCGCCCATGAACACCTCGGCCGGCCAGGCGTTGAACCAGAGGAACCCGATCGCCCCGCCGATCAACGCGGCCGCGGCGATCCCGAGGTCGAGCTTCGTCTCGAAGCGGTGTCCCGGCGGCCCGGAACGGATCCACGAGATCACGATCATCGACGCGAAGCTGAACAGCGCGATGATCACCGTCCCGGCCGCCAGGCCGTCGATGCCGTCGGTCAGGTTGACGCCGTTCGCAGCGCCGGCGATCACGAGGAAGAGCAGGCCGTACCACGCGTACGAGAGCTCGAGGTCGCCCGCCCCCGGGATGTAGACGCTCGTCGGCAGATGCTGGTGCTGCGCGGCGATCCCGACGCCCACGGTGATTGCGCCGAGCAGTACGAGCTTCCAGCGGCCGTTGAGGCCGAGTGAGCGCCGGTGCGTCAGCTTGATGAAGTCGTCGAGGAACCCGATCGCGCCGCACGCGAGCGTCACGAAGAGCACCGTCAAGGCCGGCACCGTGTACCTGCTGAGCGCGAGGAAGCCGGTCGCTGCGGATAGCAGGATCAGCAGGCCGCCCATCGTCGGCGTGCCCTGCTTGGAGACGTGGTGCTGCGGGCCCTCTTCGCGGATGTGTTGCCCGAGCTCCTTTCGCCGCAGGAAGCCGATGAACTTCGGGCCGGCGAGGATCGAGATCAGCAGGGCGATGACGCCTGCCAGGAGGACTCGGCTCAAGCGCTCACCGCCGCCAGCGCCTCGGCGACCCGCTCGAGCCCGACCGCGCGCGAGGCCTTGATCAGGACGATGTCGCCGGGCCGCACGAGCTGGGCGGCCTCTGCCGCAGCAGTCTCGGCGTCGGGCGCCCAGCTCGTGACCTGAACGCCTCCCCCGAGGTAGCCGCGCGCCAGCTCGCCCACGGCTAGGAGCGCCTCGACGCCGTGTCGCGCTGCCTCCCGGCCGATCTCCTGGTGGTAGGCCGGTGCGCCCGCTCCCAGCTCGGCCATGTCGCCGAGGACGGCCACGCGCCGCCGGCCGTCGGCGATCGCCTCGAGGTGCGCGAGCGCTGCCCGCATCGAGACCGGGTTCGCGTTGTAGGCGTCGTTGATCAGCAGCCCGCCGCCCGGCAGCGGCAGCTCCTCGCCCCGCCAGCGCGAGAACTCGACCTCGACCCGTTCGGGCCGTGGCAAGCCCAGCGCGTCGAGCGCGGCCAGAGCCACAACGGCGTTGGCCACCTGGTGCGCGGCGGTGAAGTTGAAGCTGACGCCGTCGACGACCGTGCGGCCGTCTTCGAGGTGCGCCTCTGGCTCGCCGGGGCGGACGACCTCGAGGTCGTCGCGCTCGACCGCGAACCCTTCGGGAACCACCGCAGTCCCACCGGCCGGCAGCGCCGCGAGCAGCTCGCCCTTTGCCCGCCGCACCCCCTCCAGCGAACCGACCAGCTCGAGGTGGACGGGGCCGATGTTCGTGATCACGCCGATGTGCGGCCGCGCGATCCGGCAGAGGTCGGCGATCTGCCCGAAGCCGCGCATCGCGAGCTCGAGGATGCAGACCTCGGTGTTGGGCTCGAGGCGGCAGAGCGTCAGCGGCACGCCGATCTCGTTGTTGAAGCTGGCCTCCGCGGCGATCGTGCGAGCCGACGCGCTGCAAAGAGCAGCAAGGATGTCCTTCGTCGACGTCTTCGCGGTCGATCCCGTGATCCCCACGACGCGGGCCTCGGAGCGGTCGCGCACGAGCGAGCCGAGGGCGGCGAACGCCTCGAACGGCTCGGTCGGGACGAGCGTCGCGGCGGCCCCTCGGACGAGCGCCTCGTTGCGGAACTCGACCCCGCGCCCGACGGCGACGAAGAGGTCGCCGCGCTCGACCCGGCGCGAGTCGACCTGGACGCCCGTTATCTCGTCCGCATGCGCGTCGAGCTCACCGAGCGGCGGGAGCTCGTCGACGCGGAGCGGGATCACGCGGCGGCTCCCAGCCGCCGCAGCGCCTCACGCGCGACCTCGCGGTCGTCGAACGGAATCGTGCCGTCGGCGAACTGCTGACCCTGCTCGTGACCCTTGCCCGCGATCACGACCACGTCGCCCTCGCCAGCCTCGCCGATCGCACGCGCGATCGCCTTGCGCCGGTCCGGCTCGACCTCGGCGTCGGCGGCGCCCCCGAGGATCTCGGCGATGATCGCGCCAGGCTCCTCGCTGCGCGGGTTGTCGGAGGTGACGATCGCGATGTCGGCCAGCTCGGTCGCGATCTGTCCCATCAGCGGACGCTTGCCCCGGTCGCGGTCGCCTCCGCAGCCGAAGACGCAGAGGACACGGTTCTGCGCCAGGTCGCGCGCGGTGCGCAGGACGTTCTCGAGCGAGTCGGGTGTGTGGGCGTAGTCGACCAGCACCGCGAAAGGCTGGCCCTCGTCCACCGCCTCGAACCTGCCGGGCACGCCGCGCAGCTCCTTCACCCCGTAGGCAATCGCGTCGTCCGGAATCTCCAGCAACTTCGCGGCGGCGAC
>JBIOZO010000100.1:0-4390 GCA_044871215.1 Gaiellaceae bacterium
ACGGGTCTCGCGGGCCAGACGACCAACGTCGCCGTCGTGATCGACTTCTCGAAGTACCTGAACCGCGTGCTCGAGATCGACCCGGAGCGAAAGCTCGCCCGCGTCGAGCCCGGGCTGATCCTCGACCACCTGCGCCACCAGGCCGAGTCGGAGCACCAGCTCACGTTCGGGCCGGATCCATCGACGCACGAGTACTGCACGCTCGGCGGGATGATCGCGTCGAACTCCTGCGGCGTCCGCTCGATCATGGCCCAGTTCTACGGCCCCGGCGCGCGCTGCTCGGACAACGTTCACGAGCTCGAGGTGCTGCTCTACGACGGCCGGCGCCTGCGCGCCCGCGAAGGCACCTCGGGCGACCCGGAGATCGACCGGCGCCTGATCGAGCTGCGCGACCGCTACGCCGGCCTGATCCGCGAGCGCTACCCGCAGATCCCACGCCGCGTGTCGGGCTACAACCTCGACGACCTGCTCCCCGAGAAGGGCTTCAACGTCGCCCGCGCGCTCGCCGGCACCGAGAGCACCTGCGTCACCTATCTCGAGGCGACCGTCCACCTGCTGCACAGCCCGCCGTACCGGGCGCTGCTCGTGCTCGGCTACGAGGACGCGCCGACCGCCGGCGACGCGGTGCCGTCGATCCTCGAGCACAAGCCGCTCGGGCTCGAGGGCATCGACGAGCAGCTCATCGAAGACATGACCCAGCTCGGCCTCCACCGGCACGACCTCTCGCGGCTGCCGGACGGCCACGGGTACCTCCTGATCGAGTTCGGCGGCGAGTCCAAGGAAGAGGCGGACGAGAGGGCGCAGAAGCTGATGGACGAGCTCAAGGTCGGCGAGGACGGGCTTCGCGGGATGAAGCTCTACGACAGCCCGGAGCAAGAGGAGCATGTCTGGAAGGTGCGTGAGGCCGGGCTCGGCGCGACCGCTTTCCTGCCGGGGAAGGAGGACACCTACGAGGGCTGGGAGGACTCGGCCGTGCCGCCGGAGCGAATCGGAGACTACCTGCGCGACCTCGGCAAGCTGGCCACGAAGCACGGCTACGAGAGCGCGATGTACGGCCACTACGGGAACGGCTGCATCCACGCGCGCTGGAACTTCGACCTCTCGAGCGTGCCGGGCCTCGCCAAGTACCGCGCGTTCGTCGAGGAGGCGGCCGACCTGGTCGTGTCCTACGGCGGCTCGATCTCCGGCGAGCATGGCGACGGCCAGTCGCGCGGCGAGCTGCTGCCGAAGATGTTCGGGCCCGAGCTGATCGAGGCGTTCCGCCAGTTCAAGTCGATCTTCGACCCGGACTGGCGCATGAACCCCGGGAAGGTGGTCGACCCGTACCCGCTCGACTCCAACATCCGCCTCGGGCCCGGGACCTTCGACCCGCCGCAGGTCGACTCGCACTTCGCCTTCCTGAAGGACAAGGGCTCCTTCGCGCACGCGACCACCCGCTGCGTCGGCGTAGGCAAGTGCCGGCACACCGACGGCGGCGTCATGTGCCCGAGCTTCATGGTCACGCGCGAGGAGATGCACTCCACCCGGGGGCGCGCGCACCTGCTCTGGGAGATGCTGAACGGCGAAGAGCTCACGATGTGGAACGACGAGGCGGTCGACGAGGCGCTCGACCTCTGCCTCTCGTGCAAGGGCTGCACGAACGACTGCCCGGTCAGCGTCGACATGCCGACGCTGAAGGCGGAGTACCTCTCGCACCGGTACAAGCGCCGACTGCGACCTCGCGCCGCGTACGCCTTCGGCTTGATCGACCAGGCCGCGCGCCTCGCCTCGCAGGTGCCGGGCCTGGCGAACGCCGCCACAAAGACGCCGCTCTTCAAGCTCGCCGCAGGGATTCACCCCGAGCGCAAGGTGCCGGAGTTCGCGCCGGTCACGCTGAAGCACTGGTTCGCCGAGCGTCCGCTTCGCAACGGCGGCGGGCGCCGCGTGATCCTCTGGGCCGACACGTTCACCAACTACCTCGAGCCCGAGGTCGGGATCGCGGCCGTCGAGGCGCTCGAGGACGCCGGCTTCCACGTCGTCGTCCCGCAGGGACATCTCTGCTGCGGGCGGCCGCTCTACGACTACGGGATGCTCGACCTCGCCGAGGCCTATCTGCGGCGTGTGCTGAATGCGCTGAACGACGAGATTCGCGCGGGCACGCCCGTGGTCGGGGTCGAGCCGAGCTGCGTCGCGGTCTTCAAGGACGAACTGTTGAAGCTCTGGCCGGCCGACCAGGACGCGAAGCGGCTCGCAGGGCAGACGTACCACTTCTCCGAGTTCCTGTCCGAGCACGCGACGGACTGGGAGCCCCCGCAGCTGCACCGTAAGGCGCTGCTGCACGGCCACTGCCACCAGCAGGCGACGGGCGGCACCGACCCGGACAAGGAGCTGCTCGAGCGGCTCGGGATCGAGGTCGAGGTGCTCGACGCGGGTTGCTGCGGGATGGCCGGCGGCTGGGGTTACGAGACCGGCCACTACGACGTCTCGATCGCGTGCGCCGAACGCAAGCTGCTGCCGAAAGTGCGCGAGGCCTCCGACGACACGCTGCTCGTCGCGGACGGCTTCTCGTGCCGCTCGCAGGTCGAGCAGGCCTCGAGGACGGAGCGGCGGGCGCTGCATGCGGCGCAGGTCCTCGCGCTCGCGCGGGAGCACGGCCCGGCCGGCCCGCAGGGTCCCCATCCCGAGCGGGCCGTCGCGCCGCGTCCTCGTCGCGGCAGCCGGGCCAAGGTGGCGTGGGCCGCCGCCGGAATCGCCGCCGCTCTCGGCGCGGCCGTGGCCACCAGCCAAAGATCGTAGTACGAACCGGTTGAGACCGGCCAGCTAGCGGAGCGCCCGCCGAAGCGGGCTCTCCGTGACGCTCCCCGATGGAGGAGGATCTCTGCGTTACTGGCCCATCTTCACGCCCGGCTCCGCCCACTCGAGCTCGATCGGGCGCACAGGCTTGCCGCCCGGGACGTTCGCCGCCCGGCTCCACTTGAAGAGCGGCAGAACGACCATCCCGCCCGCCGCCGCGAGCATCATTGCGGTCGCCGTGTACCAGGCGAGGCCGGCCGAGATCACGAAGACCCAGCCGGCGACCTGCACCCAGCCGTGCGAGCCGTAGATGAACGCACCGGCCGCGATCCCCGAGCCGGCCGCGAGCGTGCCGAGCACGGCCGCGAGGCTGAGGCTCTCGGCAAGCGAGGCCAGGAAACCCGAAGCGGTGATCGCCGCAAGGGCGAAGAACCAGAAGCCGAGCTCCGGGTTGTGGTACCAGGGCGTGGGCGCCGTGAGCGCCCCGGCCGCGACCAGGATGTTGAGGATCCCGTACGCGAGCCAGAACGACCCCCACATGCCGTGCATGGCAGTGGCGATCGCGTCACGCGCGCGATAGGCCCACATCCCTGCAAGGAACTGGGCGAGCCCTCCGAACATCGCCGCGAACGGCGCGAGTGCGAGCCCCGACTCCGGCGTGCCCCACCAACCGGCCATGTTCGAGGCGACGATGAACGTCGCGCCCGCAAAGCCGAAGAGGCCGAGCACCGACGGAGCGGCGATCGGCTGGAGGACGACACGCGTGGCGACCCCGTCACGGGCCACGTCGAGGTCCGTCTGCCTGCGACTGTCGTGCATCGTGCTGGACATCAGACCCCCTTTCGTTGTATCGGTCTACAGGTCTTATATCGCACTGCGATATGTTTAAACTCATCCGCCCCGGCAACCAAAAGAGGCGAATGAAGATCGGGGAAGCGTTGGCCCGCTGGCCGGTCGTCCGACAGGTGACGGACGGTGACCTGCTGGGCCTGGGCAAGGCCGCTCAGTCCGAGCGTTCGAAGAACCTTCGCCCCCGCCTCGAGCGCGCCGACCACGTGGTGCAGTCGATCTGCCCCTACTGCGCGGTCGGGTGCGGCCAGCTCGTCTACGTCGAGCAGGGCGAGGTCAGCCACATCGAGGGCGACCCGGCGAGCCCGATCTCCCGCGGCCGCCTCTGCCCGAAGGGCCAGGCCTCGAAGTCGTACGTCCAGAGCCCGCTGCGCGAGTACAAGGTCAAGTACCGCCGGCCCTACGGCAGGCACTGGGAGGAGCTCTCACTCGACCAGGCGATGGAGATGATCGCCGACCGGGTGATCGAGACGCGGGCGGAGAGCTGGGAGGCCGAGAACGCGGACGGCGCGCCGGCCAACCGCACGATGGCGATCGGCAACCTCGGCGGCGCGACGCTCGACAACGAGGAGAACTACCTGATCAAGAAACTGTGCGTGGCGCTCGGCATCGTCCAGGTCGAGAACCAGGCCCGCATATGACACAGCTCCACGGTCCCCAGTCTGGGGACCTCGTTCGGACGAGGCGGCGCGACGGACTTCCAGCAGGATCTCCAGAACTCCGACTGCATCGTGATCATGGGCTCGAACATGGCCGAGAACCACCCGGT
>JBIOZO010000101.1:0-5394 GCA_044871215.1 Gaiellaceae bacterium
ACACGCTGCCGGGCGAGACGAACGCGATCGAGCTCTACGCCGACGCGGCCGGCCGCTACCGCGGCGAGTGCGCCGAGTTCTGTGGCCTCCAGCACGCGCACATGGGGCTGTACGTGTTCGCCGAGCCGCGGCCGAGGTTCGAGCGCTGGCTCGCAGACCAGGCGAAGCCCGCGACCGAGCCGAGTGGCTCCCTGGCGGCGCAAGGGCTCGACGCGTTCGTGAACGGCACGTGCTCGACCTGCCACGCAATCCGCGGGACAAGCGCGAGCGGGAACGCCGGGCCCGACCTGACGCACCTCGCCGACCGGACGACGATCGCCTCCCTCAGGCTGCCGAACACCCCTGAGCGCCTGCGCGACTGGATCGGCGATCCCCAGCGCTACAAGCCCGGCAACGAAATGCCGACCGTGCACATCCCGCCGGACGAGCTGCGCGCGCTCGTCGCCTACCTGCGAGGGCTGCGCTGATGGCCGTCGCGACTCCTCCGAGCCCGGCCGCGGCCGAGCGCGTCGCGCGGCTCGAGACGATCTGGGAGAGCCGGCCGGGTGTTCTCGGCTGGCTGACGACCACCGACCACAAACGGATCGGCCTTCTCTACTTCTGGACGACGCTCGCGCTCTTCGCCGCGGGTGGGATCGAGGCGCTGCTCGTCCGCACGCAGCTGATCAAGCCCGAGAACGACCTCGTCTCGCCGGAGACCTACGACCAGCTTTTCACGATGCACGGGATCACGATGATCTTCTTCTTCATCATCCCGATGACCACCGGCGCCTTCGGGAACTACCTGATCCCGCTGATGATCGGCGCGCGGGACATGGCGTTCCCGAAGATGAACGCCCTCAGCTTCTGGGTCTTCCTCGCCTCGGCGATCTTCCTCTACACGAGCCTCGCGCTGGGGATGGCCCCGAACGCGGGCTGGTTCGACTACGTGCCGCTCGCCGACCGCACCTTCTCGCCCGGCCGGAACATCGACTTCTACGCGCTCGCGATCATCTTCAACTCGATCGCCTCGACGCTGACGGCGGGCCAGTTCATCGTCACGATCTTCAAGTCGCGCGCGCCGGGGATGTCGTTCAACCGGATGCCGCTCTTCTGCTTCGCGTTCCTCGCCGCCTCGTTCGGGCTGCTCTTCGCGCTGCCGGTGCTCTCGGTCGACACGATCTTCCTCTTCCTCGACCGGAACGTCGGCACGCACTTCTTCGACCCGGCGCACGGCGGCGTCGCGCTGCTCTGGCAGCACCTCTTCTGGTTCTTCGGGCACCCCGAGGTCTACATCCTGATCGTCCCCGCCTTCGGGATCGCGACTTCGGTCATCCCGGCGTTCACGCAGCGCAAGCTCGTCGCGTTCCCGCTGGTTGCGATCGCCGAGTTGCTCGTCGTCTTCATCGGCTTCGGCGTCTGGGCGCACCACATGTTCGCGACCGGGATGTCGACGGTCTCGCTGATCTTCTTCGCGGGCGCGAGCGCGATGGTGGTGATCCCGAGCACGATCCAGGTGTTCGCCTGGTGCATGTCGTTCGTGCTCGGCCTGGCGCGGTTCAAGACGCCGCTGTTGTTCATCGCCGGCTTCATCTTCATGTTCGTCACCGGCGGGCTGACCGGGATCATGTTCGTTGCGATCCCCTTCGACCAGCAGGTCACCGACACGTACTTCGTGGTGGCCCACTTCCACTACATCATCTTCGGGGCCGCCGTCTTCCCGATCTTCGCCGGGATGTACTACTGGTTCCCCAAGGTCACGGGGCGCATGTACCTCGAGAAACCGGGCCAGATCAGCTTCTGGCTGATCTTCGCCGGTACGAACCTGCTCTTCTTCCCGATGCACATCGTCGGTCTGCTCGGGATGCCGCGCCGCGTCTACACCTACCAGGACGGCCTCGGCTGGACGGCGTACAACCTCGCCGAGACGATCGGCGGCTACCTGACGGCGGCCGGGATCCTCGTGCTGCTGGGGAACCTCGTCGTCAGCTACCGGCGCGCGATCCCGGCCGGGCCGGACCCGTGGCACGGGCCGACCCTCGAGTGGACGACGAGCTCGCCGCCGCCCGAGTACGACTTCGCGGTCATCCCGACGGTCACGAGTGCCTACCCGAACTGGGACGCTGCCGACCGTCTCGAAGACCGGCGCAAGCTCGACGAGGGCGTGCTCGTGCTCGACCAGGGGCACGAGCAGCTCGAGGTGACGCCCGTCGACGCCCGCTTCTCCGACGTCGTGCGGATGCCGAGCGACTCGCCGTGGCCGATCGTCCTCGCCGCGGCCATCTCGCTGGTGTTCGTGATGCTCGTGATCGAGCACTACGCCGCGGCGGCGGCGATGGGCGTCCTCTGCCTGCTCGCCCTCGTCGGGTGGCACTCGCACGAGCCGCCGAGCGACGCGGTGAGCGCGGTGCGTCTCCCGGCAAAACCGGCGGCGTGGTGGGGCATGGTGATCCTGATCGCGAGCGAGGCGACGCTCTTCGCCGCGCTGATCGGCACCTATTTCTACCTCCGCTTCAAGAGCCCGGTCTGGCCGCAGGACGGCCTGCCCGAGCCCAAGGTGCTGGTGCCGCTGATCCTTGCGGCCGTGCTCGCCGCGTCGACGGTCCCGATGTACCTCGCCTCGGCCGCCGCGCGCGCCGGTCGGGTCGCGGCCACGCGGCTGGCGATCCTCGCCGCTCTCGTCCTCCAGGCCGGCTACCTCGCGTACTCGGTGCACGACCTCGCCGACGACCTCGGCTCGTTCGACATCTCCCGCAACGCCTACAGCTCGATCTACTACACGCTCCTGGGGGTCGACCACGCGCACGTCTTCGTCGGGCTCCTCTTCAACGTCTGGCTGCTGTGGAAGCTCGCGCGCGGGCTCAACACCCACCGCGCGAACGCCGTGCAGGCGGTCGCGTGGTACTGGTACGCGGTCGCTCTGATCACCCTGGCCGTGACGGGAACCGTCCTCTCGGCGGCGGCATGAGTAGGCGGCTCGAGGTCCTCCAGTGGGTCGGCCTGCTGCTCGGGGCCGCGACGTGGGCCGTCGCGCACCTTGTCGGCTGGGGCGTTACCGAGGCCAACTGCTCGAGCGCGGGCCCCGACTTCGGCATTCACCTCGACCTCTGGGAAGGCATCGCGCTCGGGCTGGCGGAGCTGCTCGTGCTCGGCGCGGCGGGCGCGGCCGTCGTGGTGCTCAGGCTGACCGCCCGTTCGAGCTACGAGAGCGAGCCGCCCGACGGGCGGATCCGTTTCTTCGCGATCGCCGCGCTGCTGGCCAACGTCCTCTTCGCCGTCATGATCGCCCTCTACGCCGCGGGCTCGATCGCCAACATCGCGTGTCGCCAGGCATGAGGTCTCGCCTGCTCATCGCGGCCCTGGCGGCGCTCGCGCTTGCCGGGAACGCCTCGGCCGATCTCGTCCAGCAGGGCAAGCAGCTCTACGGCGAGTACTGCGTCGCCTGCCACGGCGCCAACGGCGAGGGCGTCTCGTCATCCCGGGCGGGCTTCGGCCCCGGCCGGGATGAGACCGTCCAGCGCGGCATGGGGCCCTCGCTGCGAAATGCCGGCGCGCTCGCGGCCGACTTTTACCTGCGCACCGGCTATATGCCGTTGCAGCAGGTCGGCGCCGAGCCGCGCAGGAGCACCGTGCTCTTCTCGGAGGACGAGATTCGCGCGCTCGTCGCCTACGTAGCGTCGCTCGGCAACGGTCCCGGCCTGCCGCGGCCGCAGCCCGAGCGCGGCAACGTCTCCGACGGCCTGAAGCTGTTCACCGACCACTGCGCGGGCTGCCACCAGATCGTCGCCCGCGGCGGCTTCCTCACCGGCGGCGTGGCCCCGGCGCTCGACCGGGCGACACCGAGGCAGGTCGCGCAGGCGATCCGCATCGGCCCGTACCTGATGCCGCGCTTCTCGCGGAAGCAGATCTCGCCCGCGCAGGTCGACTCGATCGTTCGCTACGTCGAGTACGCGAAGAACCCGGACGACCGGGGCGGCTGGGCGATCGGTCACATCGGCCCCGTGCCGGAAGGGCTCGTGACGTGGTTCCTGGCAGCAGCCGCCCTGGTCGGGGTCTGCGTCCTGCTGGGAAAGAGGCTCGGCGGTGAGTAAGGCCAAGGACTTCCTGGTCGCGGCGGCGACGCTGCTCGTCGGCAAGGGCCGCAAGCGGCGCCTTCGGCCGGGCGAGAAGGAGCGAATCGTCGTCGTTCCCACGCCAAAGGAGCCCGACGCCGAGCTGCTCGCGATCGGCCTGCTCTTCGCGGCCTCCCTCTGCGGGCTCGCGTTCGTCGTGATCTACGTCCTCGACCGGCTGCCGGCCCACACGCAGCTGCTCGGAATCGCGCTCGGCCTTGCATTCGCGTTCCTCGCCGCGGCCCTGGTGGTGACCGCCAAGCGGCTCGTTCCGAACGAGGAGCTCGAGGACGACTACCCCGAGCACGAGCATCCCGACGAGCAGGAGCGGATCGTCCAGGTGATCGACGAGAGCGGCCTCACGCGGCGGCGGCTCTTCGTCCTCGCGCTCGGAGCGGCCGGCGGGTCGATCGGGCTCGCGCTGCTGACGCCCGTGGCGTCGCTCGGGCCGGCGATCCACCTCGCGCGCTTCTACCTCACGCCCTGGCGGCGCGGCACCCGTCTCGTCGACGACGACGGCAAGCCCTACCGCGCCGACGACATCGAGAAGGGCACCTTCTACACGGCGTTCGCGGAGGGCGCGGACAAGGAGGCGATGGCCTCGTCGCTCGTCGTCGTCCGCCTGCCCGAGCGCGAGCTCGACCTGCCGCCCGAGAACGCCGGTTACGACGCCAAGGGGATCGTCGCCTTCTCGAAGATCTGCACGCACGCCGGCTGCGCGGTCGCGCTCTACCGCAAGCCGATGTTCGCGCCGACCGACCCGAAGCCGGCGCTCATCTGCCCCTGCCACTACTCGACCTTCGAGCCGCAGACCGGCGGCAAGGTGATCTTCGGGCCCGCCGGGCGCAAGCTGCCGATGCTGCCGCTTGCGATCGACGGGAAGGGCTTCCTCCGCGCGCGCGGCAACTTCGACAGCCCCGTCGGCCCGTCCTGGTGGGGCGTCCGGACGAGGAAGCCGACGACGTGATCCGCGCGATCGTCCGCTTCCTCGACCAGCGCACGGGCACCGCGCCGTTCCTGCGCAGGACGCTGCGGTACCTCTTCCCCGACCACTGGTCGTTCCTGCTCGGCGAGGTCGCGCTGTACGCGTTCGTCGTCCTCGTCGGCACCGGCATCTACCTCACCCTCTTCTACGAGGACTCGACCGCGAAGGTCGTCTACCACGGCTCGTACGTCCCGCTGCAGGGGCGGGAGATGACCCACGCCTACCGCTCGGTGCTCGACCTCTCGACGGACGTGAAGGCGGGCCTGCTGATCCGCCAGACGCACCACTGGGCCGCGAACGTCTTCATCGCCGCGGTCG
>JBIOZO010000102.1:0-5941 GCA_044871215.1 Gaiellaceae bacterium
GCTCGCCCCGGCCGGCCGAAGAGCCTCGGGTAGACGCGCGGCTGGACCTCGCGGTACTCCTCGCTCGCGACGATCGGCCCGCCGTAGACCGGCGGCGAGGCGGCGAGCTGGCGCGGCGTCGGGCTCGGGGCGTAGCTCCACACCGTGTAGCTGTCGCCACGCGAGGGCGGGTGCGCGGCGATTGCCACGCCGGTCGGGTCGTAGTGCACGTCGCCGATGGACGCGCCCGGATCGAAGCGAACCGGCACGCTGCCGCCGGCCAGCCGGTTGTCGCGGAGCGCTTCGACCGTGACCTTCTGCTCCTCCCAGGCGCTCTGGCGCCGTTCCCGCCGCGGGACGAGGCCGGGCTGGCCAAGCGGCGCCGACGGCTCGCCGAACTCGGGGTAGACCTCTTCTCGCCAGGTGCCGTCCACGACCGTGTTCAGCACCGAGACGCGCCAGTAGTGCGACTCCGGGCCGGCCTTCACACGCAGCACTGTCGTCGGCTTGCCGTGGAAGGTCAGGCCTGAGTAGCTCGAGTTCCAGACGTAGGAGACATCGACCGGCTTCGCCGGCTTCGTATACGGGTCCCAATGCTGCCAATCGAGGAAGGCGTGCTTGGCGAACGCCGGCGAGCTCGTCGCCGCGAGTGCGGCAAGGACGATCAGCGTGCCCGCCGCGAGCGCGGCTCCGAGGCCGCGGACCGGGCCGCGCCTGAGCATCACGACCGTGCCGAGCACCGCCGCCAGCAGCAGGGTCCCGCGCCACAGGTCATGGCCGGGAAGCAGGGTTCCCGGCCAACCGACGCCGACGACGAGAGCGATCGCGGCCAGGCCCGGTCGGCGGGCGGCGACGGCCAGCGCGAAGGCGAGCGTGAAGGCGAAGAGGGCGACCAGCAGGACGCCGTGCATGCGGGGATGGACGCCCGGGTCGAACGGCACCTGGTAGTCGTAGAACTCGAGGAAGCCGTCGCCGAAACGGGAGAGCATGCGGCCAGGCAGTGCCCAGAGCGGGGCGAGCCCGAAGGCGATCGCGCCGGTCACGAGCAGCGCCCCCACGCAGGCCGCCACGCGCAACGCGCGCGGCCGCACGAGCGCGGCGGCGATCGCGAGCACGACGACGACCGTCGCCTGGCCGGCGTCGCCCCCGCTCTCGAGGCTCATCCAGCTCCACGCCAAGAGCGCAGCGCCGAACGACGAGACGAGGACGGTCCTACCCATGCGCTGCCTCCCGCTCCGGCGCTGCGAGCGCCTGGGCGAGATCGTCGCCGTCGCGCAGCACAGCCACCGCGACCCCGGCGGCCTGCAGGCGCAGCAGCTCCGGCACGGGCCGCCGCGGGGCACCGGCAAAACTCGGCGAGTCGACGAAGACGAGCGACACGTTGCCGGTCGCGAGCGCGCGCTCGACGAGGCGCTCGACCAGCCGCGGCGGCAGCGACGCCGTCACGACGGCGAGCTCGAGCGACCTCGCAACCGCGCTGGCTTCGTCGCTGAGCACTGCGGCCAGCGGCGGCCCCGGCTCCGGCTCGACCGCGGCGAGCAGGTCGAGCGCCTGACGCCAGTCGCTCTCGGCCGAGCGGACTCCCTGCTGCTCGGCCCGAGCGCCGTTGACGACGAGCACCGCGCGCCGGCCGCGCCGCACGTGTGAAAGCAAAAGCGAGCCGGCTGCCCGCACCTGCACGTCGAAGCTATCGCCGACAACCGCGTCCGGATCCGCGTCGAGCACGATCGCCGCCTCGTCGCGCGGCGAGTCCTCGAGCTCCTTGACCATCAGCTGCGCGCGGCGCGCCGTGGAGCGCCAGTGCACCTTCCGCAGAGAGTCGCCGTGCTCGTACTCACGGACGCTGTGGAGGTCGAACCCGGACGGCCGCCGGAGTAGCAGCTGCCGGCCGTCGTGCGAGCGAGTGCCGCCCTCGGAGAAGAGCCGGTCGAGCTCGACGAGCCTCGGGTAGACGAGCAACGCGCCGGGCGAGTCGAGCGCTTGCTCGACACGCTCCAGACCGAATGGATCCTCGATCACCGCAGTCGACCCCTCGAACTCGTAGCGGCCGCGGGCGAGCCGTTCGAGCACGTAGCGCGCATGGCCGTCCGCCGAGACCGCCGTGGACCGCTCGCCGAGCTTCCCGATCTGCTCGCGCAGCGTCCAGCGTGCCGGCAGCAGCCGCCGCTCGGACGCGAGCCGCACCTCGACCTCGACGTCGTCGCCCTCGAGCCGCTCGCCGGTCGGGAGCGTCCGCGTGACCCGCAACGGACGGTTCGCCAGCGCGGTCCAGAGCCATGCCAGCAGCACCGCGACCGGCAGGCCGATCGCCACCGGGTAGAGCACCTTCGAGCCGAACGCCCATGCCGCGAGGTACGTCGTCGCGCCCAGAGCGAGGGCGAGACGGCCGCGTTTCGTCATACGGGAACCGGCGTGTGCTCGAGCGTCTCGCGGACGAGCTGCCCGCCGGTCAGGCCTGCGGCGCGGGCCTCAGGCGCGACGATCAGGCGGTGCGAGAGCACGGGCTCCGCCACGGCCTTCACGTCGTCCGGCGAGACGAAGCCGCGCCCGTCGGCGAGCGCGCGCGCCTTCGCCACGCGGAGGAGAGCGATCCCGGCTCGGGGGCTGGCGCCGAGATAGACCCGGGCGTCGGCGCGCGTCTGGCGCAGCAGCGTGACGACGTAGCGATTGAGACTCTCCTCGACGAACACCTCCGCTGCGGCGGCGGACAGCGAGCGGACGTCGGCGGCGGTCGCGACTGGACGCAGCGACTCGAGCGGGGGGTCGCTCGTCTGCTCGGTCAGCATCCGCGCCTCGTCGGAGAGCGGCGGGTAGCCGATCTCGATCCGCAGAGTGAAGCGGTCGAGCTGCGCCTCGGGCAGCGGGTAGGTGCCCTCGTACTCGATCGGGTTCTGGGTCGCGATCACCATGAACGGCGCGGCCAGCTCGTAGCTGACGCCATCGACCGTCACCTGGTTTTCCTGCATCGACTCGAGCAGCGCAGCCTGCGTCTTCGGCGAGGCGCGGTTGATCTCATCGACGAGTAGCAGGTTTGCGAACACCGGCCCCGGCCGGAACTCGAACTCGTTCGTGCGCTGGTTGAAGACGTTCACGCCGGTCACGTCCGATGGGAGCAGGTCGGGGGTGAACTGCAAGCGCGAGAACGAGCAGTCGACCGACCGCGCCAGCGCCTTCGCCAGCATCGTCTTCCCGACCCCCGGGAAGTCCTCGATGATCAGGTGCCCTTCCGCGACGAGGCAGAGGACGGCCAGGCGCAGCGTCTCTTCCGGCGCGCGCACGACGTGCGCGAGGTTGCCGACGATCCGACCGATCGCGTCGGCGCTCGCGGTGTCGAGCTGCTCCCTGCCTACCGCGTCGTCCACGTGCCTCCGTCGAGCCGCGACGCCACCTCGTCGAGGATCGCCGAGGCGACCCGCTCCTTCGGCGCCTTCTCGATCCGCCGCTCGCCGTCCGCCGCCACCAGCACCACCTCGTTGTCGCTCGAGTCGAAGCCGATGTCGTCGCGGGCCACGTCGTTGAAGACGATCAGGTCGGCGCGCTTGTTGCCGAGCTTCTCGCGCGCACGCTCGAGCCCGCGGGCGCCGCGGTCGGCCGCGAAGCCGACCAGCACGCTACGCGTTCCAGAATCCCGTCGCGCACCGAGCTCGCGCAGGACGTCGGTCGTGGGCTCGAGCGTTACCGTCCACGGCTCGTCGTCCTTCGGCCGCTTACCCTCCTCGGCCTCGGCGGGGCGGTAGTCGGCGACCGCGGCCGCCATCACGACCACGTCCGCGTCGCCGCGGGCGAGGGTCTCGCGGGCCACGTCCTCGGCGGTCGGCGCCTGCACCACGTCCACTCCTACGGGCGAAGGCACCGCGAGGTTCGATGCGACGAGCGTCACCTCAGCCCCGCGCCGGCGCGCCTCGGCCGCGAGGGCCGCGCCCATGCGGCCCGACGAGCGATTGCCGAGGAAGCGAACCGCGTCGAGCGGCTCGCGCGTTCCGCCGGCGGTCACGAGCACACGCCGGCCGCGCAGCTGCTCGCGCCGCTCCAGGCTGGCGGCCACGCGCTCGAAGATCGCTTCGGGCTCGCTCATCCGCCCCACGCCGACCTCGCCCTCGGCGGTGTCGCCCTCGTCCGGCCCGACGAGCTCGACTCCTCGCGCGCGGAGAAGCTCGACGTTCGCCTGGACCGCGTCGCTGCGCCACATACGAGGGTTCATCGCCGGAGCGGCGAGCGCCGAACCCTCGAACGCCAGCGCGGTCTGGGTCAGCACGTTGTCGGCGAGGCCGTGCGCCAGCTTGGCCAGCGAGTTGGCCGACAGGGGCGCGATCACGAGGAGATCCGCCTCCACCAGGTGCGGGAAGAGCTCGCGCGGAGCCTCGCGGCGGGCGAGCGCCTCGAACGTCTTCGCAGCGACGAACGTCTCCGCGTCTGGCGTCAGGATCGGGGTCACGTCGTGCCCCGCGCGCACGAGCAGGCGGGCGAGCTCACAGGCCTTGTAGGCCGCAATGCCGCCGGTTACGCCGAGCAGGACCCGAGCCATGGGCACATTGTGCCCGCAGCGGCGAGGCTCGCCTACTTCGGGTACGAGTACTTGATCTTGCCTTCGCTGATCTCTTCGAAGGCCATCGTCAAGTAGTTCTTCGAGCGCGACTCGACCAGCGGGGGCAGGAACTGGTCGAACGTGCCCTCGCCGAGCTGGTGGTGGTAGTTGTTGATCTGTCGGGCACGCTTGGCCGCGACGATCACCAGCGCATAGCGGGAGTCGACGTTGTCCAGCAGTTCGTCAACGCGGGGATGGATCATGGGCGGCCATGGTACCTGCACCGTCCATCGCGCTGCGGACGATCCCCTCGAGCTCCTTCACGGCCCGCTCGCGATCGTCGTTGACGAGCGTGTGGTCGAACTCCGGCGCGAGGGCCAGCTGGCGCTCGGCGATGTCGAGCCGCTCGTCGATCTCGCCCTCGCTCTCGGTGGCCCGTGAGCGCAACCGCCGCTCGCGCTCCTCGCGGCTCGGCGCCGTTACGAAGATCGTGACCGCGGCCGGCACGCGGTCCCGGACGGCGAGCGCACCGTTGGTCTCGATCTCCAGCACCGGCGAGCGCCCTTTGGCCGTGATCCGCTCAAGCTCCGACCAGAGCGTCCCCGAGCGGTAGCCCTCCCCCCAGGGCAGCTCGACCCACTCGAGGAACCCGCCCTCCTCCAGCCGGCGGTCGAACTCCTCGTGGGTGAGGAACCAGTAGTCGCGCCCGTTCTGCTCGTTGGGCCGCCGGGGGCGCGTCGTCGCGGAGATGGCCAGCTCGAGCTCGGGCACCCGTTCGACCAGCAGCTTGGCGAGCGTGCTCTTCCCCTCGCCCGAGGTGCCGGTCAGGACGAAGACCGGCCGCGCGCGGGTCTCAGCGGTTGAAGAGGCCAATCAGCTCCGCCCGCTGGCGCTCGGAGAGACCGCCGACGGTCTTCGACTGGCTGATCCTGCACTGGTTGAGAAAGCGGGCCGCCTTCACGCGGCCGAACTTGGGCACAGCCATGAGCATGTCGAACACCTTTGCGGTCTCGACGTACTCAGGCGGATTGCTCAGGATTTTCTCGATGCGCGCGTCGCCGGACTTGAGGTCCTTCTTCAGCTGCGCGCGTCGCACGCGGATGTCGTTCGCCCGCTTGAGCGCTTCCATCCGTTGGTCGAGAGAGCGGAGTGGCGCCTGGGCCTGAGTCTTGAGAGCGGCCACGGCGGGGGATACTAACAAGCTCAACGGTTCGGTCAACCCGGTAAGTTTGCGCCCATATGCAGGGGTTTTTGAAGCAGTAGTCTCGACCTCTGGTCGAGGGTGGAATCGCCCGACGCGTGGGCGATGCCCACTGCGTTGTCAGCGCTGACGATGCCGAGAGCCGCCAGTTCGGCCTCCAGCTCGCCCCGGATCCGGCCGGTCACGCCGGGGTCGGAGAAGAGCGCGGTGCCGATCGCCACGTCGCTCGCTCCGGC
>JBIOZO010000103.1:0-11905 GCA_044871215.1 Gaiellaceae bacterium
AGCTGTCAAGCGGAACCCCGATAACGTAGGCGCATGTCGAGCGACCCCGTCACGATGGACAAGATCGTCTCGCTCTGCCGGCGCCGGGGCTTCGTCTTCCCCTCGTCCGAGATCTACGGCGGCCTCGGCTCGACGTACGACTACGGGCACTACGGCGTCCTGACCAAGAACAACATCCGCACGCGCTGGTTCGAGTCGATGGTGCAGGAGCGCGACGACATCGTGGCGCTCGACTCGGCGGTGATCCTGAACCCGCGCGTCTGGGAGGCCTCGGGTCACGTCGAGGGGTTCACCGACCCGCTGGTCGACTGCCGCACCTGCAAGCTCCGCTTCCGCGGCGACCGGCTCGAGGACTCGCAGTGCGGCCGCAAGCCCAGCAAGAAGCCCGGCGAGTTCTCCGAGTGCGACCTGACCGAGGCGCGGCATTTCAACCTGATGTTCGAGACCTCGGTGGGCGCGCTCGTCGAAGAGGGCTCGAAGGCCTACCTCCGCCCCGAGACGGCGCAGGGGATCTTCATCAACTTCAAGAACGTCCTCCAGCTCGCGAGGCGACGGCCGCCGTTCGGGATCGCCCAGGTCGGCAAGTCGTTCCGCAACGAGATCACACCGGGGAACTTCCTGTTCCGACTGCGTGAGTTCGAGCAGATGGAGATGGAGTTCTTCGTCCCGCCGGACGACGCCGCGCAATGGCATGCCTACTGGATCGAGGCCCGGCTCGCGTGGTACCACGGGCTCGGGCTGCGGGAGTCCAACCTGCGAGTGCGCGAGCACGGCCCGGACGAGCGCTCGCACTACTCGCTGGCGACGAGCGACATCGAGTACCTCTACCCGATCGGCTGGTCCGAGCTCGAGGGCGTCGCAAACCGCGGCGACTACGACCTGAGGCAGCACACCGACGCCTCCGGCACGAAGCTCGAGTACGTCGACCCGGACGGCGCGCGGTACATGCCCTTCGTGATCGAGCCGGCGGTCTCGATCGACCGGATCCTGCTCGCGCTGCTCGTCGATGCCTACGACGAAGAGGTGGTCGAGGAACGCGAGCGGACGCTGCTGCGCCTCCACCCCGCTGTCGCGCCCGTGAAGGCAGCCGTGCTGCCGCTGATCTCGAAGGAGCAGGCCGGAATGGTGGAGCCGGCGCGGAAGCTGTACGAGGAGCTCCGGCGCCACCACCTCGTCGAGTACGACGACGCGGGGAACATCGGACGCCGCTACCGCCGTCAGGACGAGATCGGCACGCCCTGGGCGTTCACGATCGACGACGTGACGCTCGAGGACGGAACGGTCACCGTGCGCGACCGCGACACACTCGCGCAGGAGCGGCTACCGCTCGAGGGCGTGCACGCGTGGCTCGACGACGCGCTCGAGCGGCCCTGGTTGCCGCCCGCACGCTGAGCGACGGAAGAAGACCCGCGGCGCATCCGTCCTGTAGGCGTCCGTTCCGTGAACGGCGCGCCTACCTCGAGCGGGTCCCTGGCCGGGCCCGCTCTCTTTTTGAACGGCACGGCGGCAAAGCCGCCCTGCCTCTCATGGTCGGCGTCGCAAGCGCCGCCTCAGGAGGCGAGCGTCCGGAGGCGGAAGCCGCCGTGGTACTCGTACGACGCCGTGATTACGCCCAATGCCTCGCGCGCACCGCGCTCGGTGAGGCCGGCGTCGTGCGCCTCGGCGAGCGGGCGTTGCAGCAGGCCCTCGATCCCGAGCAGGCCGTCGCGAGAGAGCGGCAGCGCGCCGTTGGCGCAGTTGACGCAGACCGCCCCACCAGCGCGCGGCGAGTAGCCCGCCATCCCGGTCTCGGCGCCGCAGTCGGCGCAGCTCGTCACGTGCGGCAGGTAGCCGGAGAGCCAGAGCAGCTTCAGCTGAAAGGACAGGACGAGCGGATCGACCTGCGGGCGCCCGCCGGCCGGCTCGAGCTCCTCGAGCAGGTCGAGGAAGCGCGCCAGCGCGCGGAACGCGCGCTCGTTCGCCTCCTGCTCGGGGAAGAGGCGCAGCATCGCCTCCGCCGCGACGAGGCCGACGTTGAGGCGGTACGGCTGCTCACGGGCGGCATGGTGGGAGCGGAGCAGCGAGACGCCCGTGACGGTCTGCAGCTCACCGCTGCCCTGGTGCAGCTGCAGCTCGACATGGCTCAGCGGCTCCAGCCGTGCGCCGAAGCGCGACTTCGTCTTGCGGACGCCCTTGGCAACCGCACCGATCCGGCCGCGGTCGAGCGTGTAGACGTGCAGCACGCGGTCGGCCTCACCGAGGCGAAACGAGCGCAGCACCACCGCCTCGGTGGTGTAGGAGCGGCCGGCCATCCCGCGCTCAAGTGTAGATCCGGCCCAGGCCGGGAAACCGAGCGCGTGGCCTCGGTGCAGATGTACACGACGCGCTGGTGCGGTTACTGCGTACGCGCCAAGACGCTGCTCGACTCGCGCGGGATCGAGTACGAGGAGATCTCCCTCGACGACGACCCGGGCTTCCGCCGCCGCCTGCTCGACCTGACCGGCGGCTGGACCGTGCCGCAGATCCTGATCGACGGGCGTCCGATCGGCGGGTACACAGAGCTCTGGCAGCTCGATCGCAGCGGCGCGCTCGACGACCTCGCCGCATAGCGCGAGCGGGGCTTTCGCCCCGCTCGCCGCTTGACCCCCACGTCCTCGAGTGCGTTTGTCGCCGCTGCCTTACGGTTTCAAACTTGTACGGCCCTCATTTGTGGGCAATGTCCGGCGGAGGCTGGCAGCCGGGACAGAACCAGGTGCCGCGGCCCGCGGCGCGGATCTTCTCGATCGGACGGCCGCACCGCTCGCAGGGCTCGCCCTCCCGGCCGTACACCTTGAACTCGTGCTGCATGCGGCCCGAGTCACCGTCCGGCGTGCGGTAGTCGCGCAGCGTTGCACCCTGCCGCGCGATGCCCGCGTTCAGCGCGGCGCGAACGCCGCGGTGGAGCGCCTTCAGCTCTTGCGGGCCGAGCTCGCCGGCCGGCTTTTGCGGATGGATCCGGGCGCGCCAGAGCGCCTCGTCCGCGTAGATGTTCCCGACGCCCGCAAGCCGCCGCTGATCCAGGATCGCAGCCTTCACAGGCGCCCGGCGTCCCGCGAGCGCCTCGCCGAGCCGCTTCGTCGTGAACGACCCGACCAGGGGCTCTCGCCCTAGCCGCGCGTCGAGATATGGCTCGGCCTCGCCCGGCTCGGCGAGCAGCCACGTGCCGAAGCGGCGCACGTCCCGGTAGGCGAGGTACGACCCGTCGTCGAGCTCGGCCGTGGCCCGTCGGTACGGGTCGTGCCCGAGCTCGCCCGCGTGGAGGAGGCTGCCCGTCATCCGCAGGTGCACGAGCAGTGCGCGACCGGACTCGAAACGGACGATCAGGTATTTGCCGCGCCGGTCGACGGCCTCGACCCGCTCGCCGCTCAGCTCGGCCGCCACCTCGAGCGGGTCCACGGGCCGCGTCAACCGCGGATCGACGATCTCGACCCGGTCGAGACGGCGCCCGACGAGCGCCGGCTCGAGCCGGCGGCGGACGGTCTCGACCTCGGGCAGCTCGGGCATGCCGTCAAGGCTAGTGCGGGACGGTTAGCCCAAGACGTCGAGGATCACGGAGCGCTCGGCCGGCGGCTCTTCTCCGAACCTGTAGGCGGCGAGCAGCTCCGCGGCGGCTTCCTCTGCGGCCGCGTCGCTCGGCGCATGGATCTCCGCGAGCGTCTCGCCCTCGGCGACCCGATCGCCGCGCTTGCGGTGGAGCACGATCCCGACCGCGTGGTCGATCGAGTCGTCCTTCGTGACGCGGCCGGCACCCATGTGGAGTGCAGCCTGGCCGACGGCCACCGCCCCGAGCCCCGTCACGTAGCCCGTGCGCGGCGACGGCACTTCGCGCACGAGCGGCGCCGTCGCCAACGCGTCCTCGGACGGATCCCCGCCCTGCGCGCGGATCCAGCGCTCGTACGCCTCGAAGGCCGAGCCGTCCGCGATCGCCTGCGTGGCGCGGACACGGGCTTCGGCCTCGTCGATGCCTAGGTCGGAGACCGCCAGCAGCCGGGAGACGGCGGCGAGCACGAGCTCCAGGAAGTCGGGCGGCCCTTCACCCTTGACGGTGGCGATCGCCTCGCGGATCTCGAGCACGTTGCCGACCGCGCGGCCGAGCGGCTGATCCATGTCGGTGAGAAGGCAAACGACCTCTCGGTTCGAGCGGGCGCCGAGGTCGAGCATCGCCTCGGCAAGCGCTCGTGCATCCTCGACCGACTTCATGAAGGCGCCGTCACCGACCTTCGCGTCGATCACGATCGCATCGGCGCCGCCGGCGATCTTCTTGGACATGATGCTCGCCGCGATCAGGGAGTAGTTGTCGACCGTCGCGGTCACGTCGCGCAAGGCGTAGAGCTTCTTGTCGGCCGGCACGAGGTTGGCGCTCGCGCCGATGATCGCCATGCCTGCGTCGCGCACCTGGGAGATGAACTCCTCGGTCGAGAGCTCGACCCGGAAGCCGGGGATCGACTCGAGCTTGTCGAGCGTGCCGCCGGTGTGCCCCAGGCCGCGGCCGCTCATCTTCGCGAACGGCACCCCGCACGCCGCGACGATCGGGCCGACCGCGATCGACGTCTTGTCGCCGACGCCGCCCGTCGAGTGCTTGTCCACGACCTTGCGCCCGAGTGCCGAGTGCAAGTCCACCGTGTCGCCGGTCGCGATCATCGCCTTCGTCAGGTCGTAGGTCTCCTCCGGCGTCAGCCCGCGGAAGAACACCGCCATCGCCAGCGCCGAGAGCTGGTAGTCCGGCACCTCGTCGCGCGCGTAGCCGAGCATCAGCTCGTTCCAGTCCTGGGCGGACAGCGCGCCGCCGTCGCGCTTGCGCTCGATCAGCTCGGCCGGCCGGATCATTTCGGCTGGAAGAGCTCGATCGGGTTGCCCCAGGGATCCTCGACGAGCTGCCAGCTTCCCGCCGGGCCGTCAACGCGTTTCCCACGGCTGGTCAGGCCGTCGACCGCTTCGTCGAGGTTCGGCACCTCGAGCACGATGCGGTTCCAGCCGCCGCCCGGAGCGGCCGCTTCCTGCTCCCTGCCGGAGCTCCCCGGGCCGCTGAGCCAGACCTCCAGGCCACCGCGTTGCACGACTGCGACCGGGCCGAACGACCGCCGCTCGGCGAAGCCGAGCCGATCGAGGTAGAAGGAGACCGCCGCGTCGAGGTCGTCCACGAGATAGCGGGCAGTGGCCGTCACGGCTCGAGGATCGGCGTGCCAGGGATGTCGCGGCCAGGCTTCTTGCCGCCCAACCAGGCGTTGACGGTCGCGCCCACATCGGCGAACTCCCCCTCCTCGTGGATCCGGCCCGCGGCGTTACGGCCTTGCACGTAAGCGATCAGAAGGGCGTGCTCGCGCGAGTGGTCGGTCGATGGCGTCGTCGGGTCGCAGCCGTGGTCGGAGGTGATAATGAGCAGGTCGCCGTCGCGGAGCGCGTCGAGCAGGTCGGGCAGCCGGCGGTCGAAGTCCTGCAGGCAGCGGTGGAAGTTGACCGGATCGTTGCGGTGGCCCCAGAGCATGTCCGTCTCGACGAGGTTCACGAAGATCATCCCTTCGTCGAGCTCCCGCAGCAGCGTCTCGGTCTGCTGGATCCCGTCCACGTTCGACTTCGTCGGCCGCGACTCGTCGATGTCGGAGCCCGCGAAGATGTCGCTGATCTTCCCGACGCCGTGGACCGTGGCGCCGCCGTCGCGGATCGTGGTCAGGTAGTTCGGCCGCTTCGGCTGCAGCGAGAAGTCGTGACGGTTCGGCGTGCGCTCGTAGTTTCCGGGCTCGCCGACGAAGGGGCGCGCGATCACCCGGCCGACTGCATGCTTGCCGGTCAGGATCTCACGCGCGATGCGGCAGCCCTCGTAGAGCTCCTCGAGGGGAATCGTCTCCTCGTGGGCGGCGATCTGGAAGACCGAGTCGGCCGACGTGTAGACGATCCACTTGCCCGTGCGCTGGTGCTCCTCGCCGAGCTCCTGGATGATCTCCGTGCCCGAGGCCGCCTTGTTGCCGAGCACGCCGCGGCCGGTGCGATGCATGAACGGGTCGATCACGTCATGCGGGAAGCCCTGCGGATAGGTCGGGAACGCCGTCGGCGTGACTACGCCCATCAGCTCCCAGTGTCCCGCCGTCGTGTCCTTGCCCTTCGAGCGCTCGAGCAGACGACCGGCCACCGCCGGAGCGCCCGGCTGCGGCGGGCACCCCTCGAGCGGCTCGACGTTTCCTAGGCCCAGCGCCTCGAGGTTCGGCAGGTCGAGCCCGCCGACCGCCCTCGCCACGTTGCCGAGGGTGTCCGAGCCCTCGTCACCGTATGCGGCGGCATCCGGAAGCGCTCCCGCGCCCACGGCGTCCAGCACGATCACGCATGCGCGCGGCACGCGGCTATTCTAGGACGGAGATGGACGTCGTCCTCGGACTGCTGGGCCTCGCGGTCTTCATCGTGTGCGTGATCCTGCTCGCCGCCGCGACGACCTGGCTCGTCGTCCGCATCAGCCCCTCGAAGTAGCTACACCGGGGAAAGCGGCAGGACGTCCTCGAGCGGGTGGTAGTCCAGGCCGTGCGCCTCGGCGACGGCCTGGTAGGTGACCTTCCCGTCGAGCACGTTGACGCCCCGCGCCAGCGACCGGTCGCGGGCGACGGCCTCCGCGAGCCCGTGGTCGGCGATGGCCTCGACGTACGGCAGGGTCACGTTTGTGAGCGCCTTGGTCGAGGTGATCGGCACGGCGCCGGGCATGTTTGCGACGCAGTAATGCGTCACACCGTCGACCACGTACACCGGATCGCTGTGCGTCGTCGGGTGCGAAGTCTCGGCGCAGCCGCCCTGGTCGATCGCCACGTCGCAGAGCACCGCGCCGTTCTTCATCACACCGAGCATCTCTCGAGTGACCAGCTTCGGCGCGACTGCGCCCGGGATCAGGACCGCGCCGATCACGACGTCGGCCTCGACGATCGACTCCTCGACCTGCAGCGTCGACGACATGACGAGGCTGACGCGCCCGGTGAGGATCTCGTCCAGGTGGCGCATGCGGTCGACCGAGCGCTCCAGGATCGTGACGCTGGCGCCGAGCCCGAGCGCGATCACGGCGGCGTTGTAGCCGACGATCCCACCGCCGATCACGAGCACGCGACCTGGAGCGACGCCGGGCACGCCGCCGAGCAGCAGCCCACGGCCGCCGAGCGGCTTCTCGAGGAAGTACGCGCCCGCCTGAGCGGAGAGCCGGCCGGCGATCTCACTCATCGGCGCAAGCAGCGGCAGCGCATGGTTGTCGGTCTCGACGGTCTCGTACGCCACACAGGCGGCGCCGCTGTCGGCCAGCGCCCGCGTCAGCTCCTCGCTGGCGGCGAGGTGCAGGTACGTAAAGAGCACCAAATCGTCGCGCAGTCGCGGATACTCGTCGGGGAGCGGCTCCTTGACCTTCAGGAGCAGCTCGGACTCGCTCCAGACGTCTTCGACCGAGGCGAGCGTCGCGCCGACGGCCCGGTAGGCGTCGTCGGGAAACGAGCTGCCCTCCCCCGCGCCCGTCTCGACGAGGACGTCGTGCCCGCGCTGCACCAGCTCGCGGGCTCCCGCCGGGGTGAGCGCGATACGGTACTCGTCGGGCTTGATCTCCTTGACGACTCCGACCTTCATGAAGGCGAGAACCCTAGCTTCTCGGCCGCGGCCGAAGCGCTGGAGGAACCGTTCCACTCTCGGCACGAACCGTCACAGACACGCGCGTCAGCCCTGATTACGATCGCCTTGGGGAGGAGGCCGGGCGAACCGTAGTACCGGGATGCTCGATCAGCCGGCGAGCCGCTTCGCCGCCACGCCGGCTGCGTACGCGGCTTCGAAGAACTCGGGATCCTCGTCCGGGCCGCGGCCCATGTGGGAGAGCGGCAGGCCCTCGCAGGCTTCCCGCCAACCGTCGCCGTCCTCGCCGACCACCGGCTCGCCGCGCACGAGCGCGAGCACGGCCTCGGTGTGGTGGGATAGTCCGCGGTGGCGGGAGCGCTCGTCGGCGCCCGAGACCCGCGCGGCGATCACTGGCACGCCTCCGAGCGACAGCGCCACGTTGGCAACCTCGGCCGCTATCACGCCGCCGTGGCCGAACCGCGTTCCCGTGCCGACGATCCCGGGGCCGATCGCACTTACCACCACGTCGTTGCCGCTTCGAGCCCAACCGAGCGCGGAAGCAACCGACACGCACTGCACTTCGGCGTCGAAACAGGGCGCAACGGCCGCGGTCGACGCGACCAACCCCCGCTCGCGGAGCGCGCGGACCGTGTCCGAGAGCGAAACCGGCAGCGCCCCGCCGGCGAGCTGCACGTAGGCGACCCGCAGCCCCGCGAGCGCCGCGCAGACCGGCGCGACCTGGCTGTGCAGGGAGCAGCAGACGACCGGGAGCCCGCGCAGGTCGACGGCGAGCTCGCCCTCCTCCTCGAGGTGCAGCCGCGCGTGCTGCAGCGGCGTGTACGGAAGCACCATCACGTGAGCGCCGCCCTCGGCAGGCAGGTCGAGCCCGCGCGTCAGGTTCGCGTAGAGAACGTCGAACCCGCCCGTGCCTAGCTCCAGCTCTCGCGCCTGGACGTTCACCAGCACCTCGTCATCGAGCTCGACCGGCCCCGTCAGCGACGGATAGGCCACGCAGAGGACGCCGTCCACCTCAAGCCGCACCACACCCTCCTGCTGCTCGAGGATCGCCGAGACGCGTCCCCGTCGGAGGCTAAGCGGCATTCCCCGCGGCATCGACGAGCGCGAGCGTCACCTCGACCATCTCGTGCAGGTCGGCGACTGCGATCCGCTCGTCCGGCGTGTGGATGTCGGTCATCCCGTTCGCGAGGTTGACGCACTGCAGGCCCAGCTCGTTGAAGACGTTGGCGTCGGCGCCGCCGCCCGAGAAGATGTACGCGGGCTCGCGGCCGACACGCTCGAGCGCCTCGGCCGCCAGCCGGACGGCGAGGTCATCGCGACGGAAGCGGTACCCAGGCGAGACGCTCGAGACCTGCGTCTCCACCTCGCACTCCTCGAGGCTGGCGGCGAAGGTGACCGTCTCGACCATCTCGCGGATCAGGTCGGCCAGCTTGCGCGCGTCGTGGCTACGGGCCTCCGCAGCGAACTCGCACCACTCGGGCACGACGTTCCGGGCCGTCCCCCCGGAGATCCGGCCGACGTTCGCCGAGGTCTCCTCGTCGAGCCGCCCCAGCCGCAGGTCGGCGATCGCGCGCGACGCCGCCGCGATCGCGGAACGGCCGTCCTCGGGGTACATGCCCGCATGCGCCGCGCGCCCGTGGAAGCGGACGTCGAGCTTCTGCTGATGCGGCGCGCCCAGCACGATCTCCCCGGGTGGGCCGGCGTGGTCGTACACGTAGCCGACCTTCGCCGCGAAGCGCGACGCGTCGAATGCCGCGGCGCCGAGGAGGCCGACCTCCTCTTTCGGTGTGAAGAGCAACTCGACCCCGGCGTGCTCGCGCCCGTCCTCGACCAGCCGCGCGGTCGCCTCGAGCATCGCGGCGACGGCGGATTTGTCGTCGGCGCCGAGGATCGTGCCCGCACCGTTGCGGACGATCTCGTCCTCGCCCACGACGGGCTCGATCGCAGCCTCGGGCGGCACCGTGTCGAGATGGGCACAGAAGAAGACCGGTTGACCTTCGCGGGAGCCCTCGAGACGGCAGTAGATGTTCCCCATCGTCGAGCCGACCTCGGCCCCCGCGTCGTCCTCGTCGGCCTCGATCCCGAGCGCCTCGAGGTACTCGACCACGCGGTCGGCGACGAGCCGCTCCTCGCCAGGCGGGCTCGGCAAAGCGGCAAGCTCGACGAACAGCGCGAGGACGTCCGGTGCCCACTCTGGCCTGGCCACTAGGCGATCGTAGTGATGCGCGCTACATTCATCGCATGAAGCCGTCAGAGCCCCTCGTGCAGAGCGTTCTCCTCGGCGAGGCGGTGGAGCACGCGCCGGTTGCGATCCTCGTCGCCGACGACGAGATGCGCTACGTAGCCGCCAACGCGACCGCGTGCGAGCTGCTCGGCTACAGCCGCGAGGAGCTTCTGCGGCTGCGGGTTCCGGATATCGCGCACTACCCGGAGGCCGAGGGCGAGTTCGAGGCGATGATCTCCGCCGGCGAGCTGATCGGCCGCACCACGGTTCGCCTCAAGGACGGCAGCGCGCGCAGCCTTCGCCATCGCTCCGCGGAGATCCGGATCGCCGGCCTCGCGTACTACGTGGCCGTGCTTTTCCCCGAGGACTAGCTCGCCGCCACGGCTGCGGCCCCGCTGCGCTCGCGCGAGCGAGCGAAGGCGGCGCCGACGAAGTCGCGGAAGAGCGGCGCCGGCCGCGTGGGCCGGGACTTGAACTCGGGGTGGAACTGGCTCGCGACGAACCACGGGTGGTCGCGGAGCTCGACGATCTCGACGAGCCGCCCGGCCTGAAACGTGCCGGAGACGACGAGGCCGGCGTCGACGAGTTGCTGGCGGTACTGGTTGTTCACCTCGTAGCGGTGACGGTGCCGTTCTTGGACGACCAGCTCGTTGTACGCCGCGAGCGCCTGCGTTGCCTCGGCCAGCTCGACCGCCTGCGCGCCGAGGCGCATCGTGCCGCCCAGGTCCTCGATCTCCTTCTGCTCGGGCAGCAAGTCGATCACCGGAAAGGGCGTCTCGGGATCCATCTCGGTCGAGTTCGCGCCGTCGAGTCCGACGACGTGCCGCGCGTACTCGCTGACCGCGACGTGCATGCCGAGGCAGATTCCGAGGTACGGGATCTCGTGCTCTCGTGCGACGCGGCAGGCCAGGATCTTCCCCTCCCAGCCGCGTGAGCCGAAGCCGCCGGGAACGAGCACGCCGTCGACCGACTCGAGCTCGGCCTGCGCCTCCTCGAGCGACATCCCTTCGGCGTCGAACCAGCGCACGCGTACCGAGCAGCCGTGGTGGACGCCCGCGTGCTTCAGCGCCTCGTGCACCGAGAGGTAGGCGTCGTGGAGCTTGACGTACTTTCCGACGAGGGCGATCTCGACGTCGCCGGCGCGCCGGGCCCGGATCCGCTCGGTCAGCTCGAGCCACTCGCCGAGCTCGGCCTCGCGCTCGGGCAGCCCGAGCTTCTCGCACACGAGCCGGTCGAAGCCCTCGGCCTGCAGCGCGGACGGCACCAGGTAGAGGTCGGGCACGTCGTGGTTGGCGATCACGGCGCCGGGCTCGAGGTCGGCGAAGAGCGCGATCTTCTCGCGGATGTCGGCGGAGATCGGGTCGCGGGAGCGAGCGACGATGATGTCCGGGTGGACGCCGATCCGGCGGAGCTCGTTGACCGAGTGCTGCGTCGGCTTCGTCTTCAGCTCGCCCGCCGTCTCGATGAACGGCACGAGCGTGACGTGGACGTAGCAGACGTTCTCCGGGCCGGCCTCGCGACGGAACTGCCGGATCGCCTCCATGAACGGCAGCGACTCGATGTCGCCTACGGTGCCGCCGATCTCGGTGACGACGACGTCGCAGTCGCTCGCGTCGCTGGCGCTCCGGATGCGCTCCTTGATCTCGTTCGTGATGTGCGGGATCACCTGCACGGTCGCGCCGAGGAACTCCCCCTTGCGCTCCTTGCGGAGCACCGTGTCCCAGATCGCGCCCGCGGAGTGGCTCGCGTTGCGCGAGAGGTTCTCGTCGACGAACCGCTCGTAGTGGCCGAGGTCGAGGTCGGTCTCCGCCCCGTCCTCGGTGACGTACACCTCGCCGTGCTGGAACGGGCTCATCGTCCCCGGGTCGACGTTCAGGTAGGGGTCGAACTTCTGCGCCTGCACGCGCAGCCCGCGCGACTTCAGCAGCCGTCCGAGCGACGCGGCGACGATTCCCTTGCCGAGGGCCGAGACCACCCCGCCCGTGACGAAGACGTAGCGGGTGTCCGGCCCGTCGCTCATGGGTATCGCCCCAGCGAGTCGAGCGTGCGCAGACCGGGTGTCGTCTCGATCAGATCTCC
>JBIOZO010000104.1:0-9048 GCA_044871215.1 Gaiellaceae bacterium
TCTTGACGCTCAGCTCCTCGGCGATCTCACCGGCCTGTCCCTGCGCGACCTCCGCGCCCTGAACGACGAGCCGCCGCAGGGGCTGGCGCAGCTTCAAGCCCGACTGCGCGCGAGCCTGGCGGCCGAGCTCGACCACCCGGCGCACGGCGGCCATCTCCTCGAGCAGCCCCTCATCCGGCGCCGCCGCTTCGGGCCAGCCCGCCAGGTGCACCGACTCCGGGCCGTCCGGCACGAGCGTGCGCCAGAGGTGGTCGGCGAGGAACGGCATGACCGGCGCCACCACGCGCAGCGCCTGGACGAGCGACCACCAGAGCGCCTCCAGCGCCTCGGCGTCTCCGTCCCAGAAGCGCCGCCGCGAGCGGCGGATGTACCAGTTCGAGAGATCCTCGACGTACGACTCGAAGGCGCTCGTCAGGGCCGGCGTCCAGTAGCGCTCGTACGCCGCCTCGCCCTCGGCAACCAGCTGCCTAGTGCGCGCCACGAGCCAGCGGTCGAGCGCGTGGCCGGCCTGCGGCTCACGCCCCCACTCCGGCTGCCAGCCGGCGATGTTCGCGTACGTGACCAGGAAGCCGGCCGAGTTCCACAGCGTCAGCAGGCGGCGCTTCACCTCCTCGGCGATCGAGTAGCCGAAGCGCATGTCCTGGGCCGGGTTCTGCTCGCAGTAGACCCAGCGCATCGCGTCGGCGCCCATCCGCTCGAGCGCCTCGTTCAGCTCGATTGCGTTGCCCCACGACTTGTGCATCTCGCGGCCGGTCTCGTCGAGCACGTTCTCGTAGGTCAGGACGCGTCGGTACGGCTGCCGTCCGTCGAGGGTGACCGCCATGAAGCACTGCGCGTAGAACCAGAGCCGGATCTGTGCGCGGCCCTCCGAGACCCAGTCGGCCGGAAACCACTCCTCCCAAAAGGCGTGATCGGGGAGGTCGGCGTCGGTCAGGCCCTTCGCGGCGCCCGTGGCGTTGCCCTCCTCGACCCACTCCGGGTTCTGCCAGCCGAGCGTCGAGAAGTGGACGATGCCCGCGTCGAGCCAGGCGTCGCCGACCTCCTCGATCCGCTCGACCTCGCCGTCGCACTCCTCGCAGCGGATTGCAACCGCGTCGATCCACGGCCGGTGGAGCTCCTCGAGCTGCTCGAGCCCGCGCACCGCCCGCTCCTCGAGCTCGGCGCGCGAGCCGATCACGTTCAGGTGCCCGCAGACACACGGGTAGAACGGCAGCGGCAGGCCGAAGTAGCGGCGCCGCGAGATGTTCCAGTCGTCCATGTTCCGCAGCCAGTCGTCCATTCGCTTGCCGTACTGCGGCGGCGTCCACTCGCACGTCGCGTTCTGGTCGAGCATCGGCTGCCGGATCTCCTCGGCCGAGATGAACCAGTCGTCGACGACGCGGAAGACGAGCGGCGTGCGGCAGCGCCAGCAGACGGGGTAGCGGTGGACGATCGTGCCGGCCTCGACGAGCCGGCCGCGTTCGCGCAGCGCCTCGACGACCGGCTCGACCACCTCGTCGGTCGCGAGCCCCTCGAACGGCCCGTAGCCTGCGACGAAGCGGCCCGAGTCGTCGATCGGCCCGAGCACCGGCAGCGTGTGCTCCCTCGAGAGCTCGAAGTCCTCGGCCCCGGCGCCCGGCGCGATGTGGACGATGCCCGTGCCCTCGTCGAGCGCGACCTCGTCCCACGGGATCACGCGGTGGCCGATCCCCTCCTGCGCCGGTAGGTCGTCGAACGGTCCCTCGTACTCGAGACCTACGAGCTCCTCACCCCGCGCGACGTGGTCGTACTCCTCACCGCTCACGGCCAGTCGCCAGTCGCCGCCGCGCAGGCCGTACTCGGCCTCGGGGTTGACGGCCGCAGCCACGTTCGCGGGCAGCGTCCAGGGCGTGGTCGTCCAGATCACGAGCGCCTCGTCGCGCCCCCGCAGCGGGAAGCGCACGAAGAGCGACGGGTGCTCGAGCTCGGCGTAGTTCTCGTCGCCGGCCTGCTCGTGCTTCGACAGCGACGTGCCGCAGCGCGGGCACCACTGGGTCGCGCGGTGGCCCTTGTAGAGCCAGCCGCGGCGGTGGCACTCGGCCAGGAAGCGCCAGATGTACGCGATGTTCGTGTCGGAGAAGGTGAAGTAGTCGTTCCCCCAGTCCATCCACTGGCCGAGGCGCTTGAACTGCGCCGTCTGGACGGCCGCGAACTCGGCGACGAACTCGCGGCAGCGGCGGGCGAACTCGGCGACGCCGAACTCCTCGATCTCGCGCTTCGAGTTGAGCCCGAGCGCCTTCTCGACCTGCACCTCGACGTGGAGCCCCTGCGAGTCGAAACCGTTCTGGTAGCGGAGCCGGTGCCCCCGCATCGCCTTGTAACGCTGGAAGACGTCCTTCAGCGTGCGGCCGATGCCATGGTGCACGCCGGCCGGCGCGTTCGCGGTGATCGGGCCGTCCATGAAGCTGAAGCGCGGCCCGTCCGCGTTCTGCTCGCGCAGGCGCTCGAACGTGCCTTCCGCCTCCCAGCGCTCCAGCAGCTCGCGCTCGAGCGCGGGATGGTCGGGCACGCTCGGGAGCGGCTTGAACATGGGGCGATCGTAGCGAGCGGGAACAATGGCCCTTCCCGCTGCGTTTGGACCAGCCGAGACCTGAGGTAGAAAGGACCTTCACACATGGCAGACAACGTCACCGAACAGAACTTCGACGCCGAAGTGCTCCAGAGCGACAAGCCCGTGCTGGTCGACTTCTGGGCCGAATGGTGTGGCCCGTGCCACGCGATCGCGCCCGTCCTCGACCAGATTGCGGAGGAGCGCGGCGAGCTCAAGGTCGTCAAGCTCAACATCGACGAGCAGCCGGCCATCGCGCAGCGCTACGGCGTGATGTCCATCCCGACGCTGATCCTCTTCAAGGAGGGCGAGCCGCAGGCGGCCGCCGTCGGGGCGATGCCGAAGTCGATGCTGGAAGAGCGCCTCGGCCTGGCCGAAGCGGCAGCTTAGGCTTCCGCTTCTTCCTTCTCCGGGTGCGGCACCGGCGCTGCCGCGCGGTCCGGCGGCTCGTCGACGAGGCTGAGCACCCGCATGCCGTGGACGAACACGACGGCGCCGCCGAGCCAGCCGCCGAGCGTCAGGAAGGCGAAGCCGAGGAGCGTGAGCACGAACGGCCCCGCGTCGACCGCGCCGTGGGTGTAGCCGTCGTGCCCGACGAGCGCAGCGATCAGGAAGAACACCGTGGCGGTGAGCATCGAGCTCATGTGCCAGGTGGCCGTCCACCAGAGAGGCGAGCGCCACTCGATCCCGAGCCAGTCCACGAAACCGGTCAGCGCGGTGAGTCCCGTGATGATCAGGCCGACGACGAGCGTCAGCCACCACGCGTGCGCGGCGGTCACGTGCGCAACGCCGATCACACTCGCAAAGGCCGTGATCGTCGACGCGGTGTAGGCACCGATCGTCGCGTCCGTCAGCGGGGGGTGAATCGGGTGGCCGGGCAGGCCGCGCCAGAGGTAGCTGATCTTCATGCGCGCCGGATCTTACGAAACGGCGCGCGAAGCGGATTCGCTAGGTCGCGGTTTCGGCCGTATCGAGGTAACTGAGGAAGGCGGCGTGCTTGGCGAGGTACTCCTCGATCGCCGCGATGCCGTCTTCGAGCCAGCCGACGAGCCAGCCTTCGCCCAGCTCGTCCTCGATCCGGTGGATGCCCCGATCGTCCATATCCGAATGATCGGGACGAGACCGGACGCTCGCAATGAGCCGTTCGGCCTAACTTCAGGTGCGGGTCGGCCTATACGGTGGCGCCGGTGCCCGGCCTCCTGCTGATCAACCCGCGTGCCGGGACCGAGAGCCCGACGCCCGACGAGCTGGCCGACGAGGCACGGGCGCGCGGGATCGAAGCGCGCGTGCTCGGCGAGGACGACGATGTCGCCGAGCTGGCGCGCTCGGCGGACGCGGAGATTCTCGGCGCCGCGGGCGGCGACGGCTCGGTCGCCAGCGTGGCCGCGATCGCGGTCGAGCGCGACCTGCCGTTCGTCGTCGTGCCGTACGGCACGCGCAACCACTTCGCGCGCGACCTCGGGCTCGACCGCGACGACCCGCTCGCGGCGCTCGCGGCCTTCGAGGGCGAGGAGCGGCGGGTGGACGTCGGCCGCGCCGGCGAGCGTCGCTTCCTGAACAACCTCTCGCTCGGCGTCTACGCGGCGCTCGTCCACCGGCGCGAGCATCACCGACGGCGGCGTCAGCTCTTCGCCGGCCTGCGCGCGCTCTGGATCAGCCTGCGCCACCGGCGAAGCGTGTGGGCGGAGGTCGACGGCGAGCCTGTTCGAGCCCGTGTCCTGCTCGCGGCCAACAACGCCTACGAGCTGAGCCTGTTCTCGATCGGCGAGCGCGAGCGTCTCGACGAGGGACGGCTCTACCTCTACGCCGCGAAGGGCTTGCTCCCGCGGACGTGGGACGAGCAGAGCGCCGAACGGTTCCAGCTCGATGCGCCGGGAGGCGTCGTGCAGGCGGCAGCCGACGGCGAGCCGATCGAGCTGCGGACGCCGATCGAGCTAGCCGTCGAGCCGCGCGCGCTGCGAGTGCTGGTGCCACGCGGCGAGCACTAGCGGCACGTTCTCGAACGCGAGCTCGTCCGGCTGCGGCAGCTCGTCGCCCTCGAACCAGCGCAGGTCGTCGACGTCGTCGGCCGGCGCGGCCTCACCGCCAGTCGCCCGCGCGGTCCAGTAGAGGTTCAGGGTCGCCTCGGCGGTCGAGTCGCCGCCGTAACGGTCCATCCAGACGCCCAGGAAGTCGACCGGCTCGACCTCGAGCCCGGTTTCCTCGCGCAGCTCGCGGCGCAGGCCGTCGAGCGGATGCTCGCCCTCCTCGAGGAAGCCGCCCGGAATGTCCCAGCGGCCCTTGAACGGCTCGTACGCCCGGCGCGCCAGCAGCACGCGGCCGCCGTCGTCCTCGACCAGCGCTCCCGCGGTCGCCTTCGAGCTCGCATAGGCGACGAAGCCGCAGTCCGGGCATTCGAGCCGCTGCTCGTCGCCGCGCAGGCCCGTCTGGCAGCGCGGACAGAACTTCCACCCCGCCAGCTCGCCCACGACCGCAACAATAGGAGCCCCGACCGAGAGGAGCGCCGTGCACGACAACCCGGAGCCGACCGAAGAGGAGCAGGAGCAGGCGCCGGAGCGCGTGCCCGAGGAGGACGCCATGAGCGGCCAGGGGCACGAGGATCCGGAGCAGGTCGAGGACGGCGGCGACGCCTAGGTTCGTCCCCGCAACGATCGCCGAGCTCCAGCGCGTCGAGCTGCTGGCGGGCCTTCCCGGCGAGAGGCTCGGCGAGATCGCGAAGCAGATGGAGCGCGAGGAGATCCCACCCGGCCGCGCAGTCGTGCGGGAGGGCGACGACGCGAAGCGCTTCTACGTCGTCGTCTCGGGCCTGTTCGCGGTCAGCCAGGAGGATCTGGGCCCGCGCCGGGTGCTACGGCCCGGCGACTACTTCGGTGAGGTCGGGCTGGCGATGCAGGTCCCGCGCACGGCGTCCGTGCGGGCGCTCACGCCGGCAGTCGTGGCGAGCTGCGACCAGGCGGCGTTCGACGAGCTGTTGCGTCCGCTCTTCGCAGAGGACGCGTAGCTCGAGCTCGCGTTCCGCTGCCGGTCGACTCTCAAGGCGAGCTGAGAACGGCGTCCGACAGCGCGGGCCACGCCTCGAGCGCCCAGGGGCCGAATTCGAGGTCGGTCAGGCACGCGAGCGCGACGTCGGCCTCCGGATCGACCCAGAGGAACGTGCCGCTGCCGCCGAAGTGGCCGAACGTCCGGGGCGAGTTCGACGAGCCCGTCCAGTGCGGCTGCTTCGCGTCCCGCAGCTCGACCCCCAGGCCCCAATCGTTCGGCTCCATGCGGCCGATGTCGGGCAGCACGCCGACGAGGCCCCGGAATTGCACCGACGTTGCCTCGGCGAGCGTCTCGGGAGCGACCAGCCGCGGCCGCTGCCACTCGCCCGCGAGCTTGACCGCGTCGTCGAGGCTGCCGTGCAGCTCCGAGCCGGCCGAGCCACGCAGCTCCGCGCCCATCTCCAGCGGCCCGAGGACGGCCGCGCGCAGGTACTCGGTGAACGGCATCTCGGCGGCGGCGCCCACCGCCTCGGCGAGCACATCGAAGCCCGCGTTCGAGTAGATCCGGCGCCTGCCGGGCGGCGAGATCGGCGCGCCGCCGTCGAACGGCAGCCCGGACGCATGGGCGAGCAGATGCCTGACCGTCGAGCCCGGCGGCCCAGCCGGGTCGTCAAGGTCGAGGATGCCTTCCTCGGCCGCAACGAGCGCCGCGAGCGCGGTCACAGGCTTCGTTACGGAGGCCCAGCGGAAGACCAGCTCGCGCGGCCCGTGCGCCGCGACCTCCTCCCCACCGCGCAGCACGGCGACGGCCACCGTCTCGGCCGGCCACCCCTCGACCTGCCGAAGCGCGTCCACGGCGCGCGATACTACGAGGCCTCCATGGAACGGCGCACCGTCCACGCCGTCTCGCCCTTCGCCGAGGCCGCCGGCTACTCGCGCGTGGTGCGGATCGGCCCGCACGCCTGGGTCGCCGGCACGGCGCCGATCATGCCGGGCGACGCCGACCCACCCGCCGACGCGTACGGCCAGACGCACCGCTGCCTCGAGATCGCGCTCGCCGCGCTGTCCGAGGTGGGCGCGGCCGCGGAGCACGTCGTGCGCACGCGGATCATGCTCACGCGCGCGGAGGACTTCGCGGAGATTGCCCGCGCCCACGGCGAGGTGTTCGGTTCGGTCTTGCCGGTGAACACCAGCTACGTGGTCGCCGCCCTTCTCGACCGGCGCTGGCTGCTCGAGATCGAGCTCGAGGCGTTCGTGCCGGAATGAAGCAGATCTTCCCCTCCACGATCACCGGCCCGACCTTTGCGGAAGGCGGCAGCGTGCTCGACCACAACTTCGGCGCGGGCGAGCCGTACACGCTCGGCGTCGAGGAGGAGTACATGCTGCTCGACGGCGAGACGCTCGACCTCGTCCAGCACGTCGAGGCCGTGCTCGCCGCGACCGAGGGCCACGAGCTCGAGCCGCGTGTCAACCCGGAGCTGATGCAGTCCGTGCTCGAGATTGCGACGCCGGTGTGCAGCTCGCCGGCCGAGGTCGACCGCGAGCTGCGGAAGCTGCGCGCGTACGTGACGAGCCTGGCCTCGCAGGAGGGCATGCGAGTCGGCTCGGCCGGCACGCACCCGTTCTCGCTGTTCGAGCGCCAGCGCATCACCGCGCGCGACCGCTACCACCACCTGGTCGACCAGCTCCAGTACGTGGCGAGACGCGAGCTGATCTTCGGCCTCCACATCCACGTCGCGGTCGACGACTGCGAAAAGGCGATCAAGGTCGTCAACGGCCTGCTCGCGCACCTCTCCTCGCTGCTCGCGCTCTCGGCCAGCTCGCCCTTCTGGCGCGGCGAGCCGACCGGCCTCGCCTCGAGCCGCCAGATGGTCTTCGCCGCCTTCCCGCGCTCCGGGCCGCCGCCACGCTTCCGTGACTACGCCGACTATGCCGAAGTCGTGGGGCAGCTCGAGAAGACCGGCTGCATCGCGGACTACACCCACATCTGGTGGGACATACGCCTGCACCCGCGCTTCGGCACGGTCGAGATCCGCATCTGCGACGCGGTGACGCGAGTCGAGGACGCGGTCGCGCTCGCCGCCTTCTGCCAGGCGCTCGTCAAGTACTTCTGCGAGCGCCATGCCGTCGGCGCGGAGATTCCGTCGTACCACCGGATCCTTACCACCGAGAACAAGTGGCTCGCCGCGCGGTACGGGCTCGAGGCGCCCGTGATGGACCTCGATCGCGGTACGCGCAACCGTGTCCCGGTCGCGCAGCTTGTGCGGCGCACGCTGAAGGAGATCGAGCCTCACGCCCGCGAGCTCGGCTCCGACCGCGAGCTCGAAGGCATCCGCGAGATCCTCGCCCGCGGCAACGGCTCAGACCGGCAGCGCCGGATCTGGAACGCGAACCGCGACATCGTTGAGGTCGTCCGCGAGATCGCGGAGGCGACCGAGGAGGCCGCCGTCCCGGCCTAGCCGGAACCGCCCGACACGCGGAGCGTGCTCGTGTCGATCCTCGTCAAGGTCTTTCGCCCGAGCTTCAGCTGGAGCTCTCCCGCCGCCAGGCGCAGTCGCACGCGCCAGAGATCATTCGTGGAGCGCTTCCACGGCACGTCGATGCAGTACGCGCGCCGGTGCACCGTGTCGAGCGCATGGATGAATGGCTCCCTCTTCGTGCGCGAGTAGAAGGTGTACGCCCAGCCGCCCCGGCTCTCGACCCGCGTCAGCGGCATGCCGGTCATCTTCTCGTCGGGCTCGCGGCGGTCCACGACGGCACTCGCGTACAGCTGCCGCGTGTTCAGGTTCAGCGCTCGCACGGCGTACGACTGGTCCACCGGCGCCTGGGTCACCGAGCCGCGGTACTGGATCAGGTAGAGCAAGGAGCCCCCGGGCGAGATCGCGTCGTACGCCCACATCCCCGGCAGTCGGAGTCGCACCTTCGTCCGGAGTGTGTCGGGGTCGACCACCAGGATCCGCGTCAGCGCCGGTGACCGGTGTGAGACGAGCACCAGACGACGGCCGTTCCGTGCGAGGCCTCCGCCCGCGTAGTCGAAAGCCACGAGCGGTATCCCGAACGAGCCGTGGAGGTACCGCCAGCGCCGGACCATCCCGGTTCGAACCGACACCGCCTCGAGCACCGTTCCGCGGCCGGCCGGCACCGTGACGTAGCGGATCGGTCCCTTCGGGTCGACCACGCCGGGTGAGCCGAAGCTCTCGCCGGGCGACGGCCCTCCTCCGTCGGCAGCGGCCACCGCCGCCGAGATCGCGAACAGGAACATCACGAGTGCCAGCGTCCGTCTCATCGCGCCTCCAATCGGGTCGACAGCGCTGGTACGTGGGGACCTCCGCGAGAGGTCCATCCGTATTCGCGGCGATGGACCTCTCGCGCGGAGACGCTCGTATAGTCGGCGAATGGCGGGCTCCGGCCGCGATGAGCGGGCCTGGGTGCGGCGAGCCCAGGCCGGGTCGGCCTCTGACTTCGAGGCGCTCTTCCGCGCGCACTGGGCGCCGGCGTACC
>JBIOZO010000105.1:0-7525 GCA_044871215.1 Gaiellaceae bacterium
GTGGAGCCGTGGGCGGCGAAGAACTCGGCGTTCTTCCCGAGCAGGTCGAAGAGCGGCTGTGCGAGCGCGAAGCCGGAGGCCGCGAGCAGCTGCGCGCCTCTCGCCGCTGGCACTCGCAGCCGAACGCTCCGTGCATCGTGCGCGACCCGCGCCCCAGCCACCGCCATGGGCCAAGTATCCCTCGTTCAAGGGATAGCACCAGGGTGCCGATAGCCATCCCGTGGCGGTTGATCTCTCCGTTCCGCGGCCCGCTGCAGTCGCCCACGCGACCGCGATCCCTGCACGCCTGCTGCTCGGCGGGATCGTGGCCGTGAGCTTCCTCGTCCGCTACGTGGCGGCGCTCGGCCACACGACCCCGCTCTACTTCCCGGATGAGTACATCTACTCGAGCATCGCGCGCTCGCTAGCCCAGAGCGGCCGGCCGCTCGTCCGCGGCTCGTCCGCGCACTTCCCGGCCATGCTCGAGCCGCTGCTCGCCGCGCCCTTCTGGTTGACGAACGACCCCGGGGTCGCGTACCGGCTGACGCAGGCCGAGAACGCGCTCGCGATGTCTCTCGCCGCCGTGCCGGTCTACCTGCTCGTCCGCCGCCTGGGCGGCGGCGCGTGGGCCGCACTCGCCGCAGCAGCGCTGACGGTCGCCTCGCCCGACCTCTTCTTCTCGTCCTTCGTGCTCGCCGATGCGCTCGCCTACCCGCTGGTGCTGACCGCGGTCTACGTCGGCGTTCGTGTGCTCGCAGAGCCGTCGCGGCGACTGCAGCTCGCCTTCGCCGGTCTCGCGGTGCTCGCGACCTTCGCGCGGGTGCAGTACGTCTTTCTGCCGCTCGTGTTCATGGTCGCGTCACTCGTGGTCGAGCGCGGCGCCGTGCGCGCGGTCTGGTCGCGTTTCCGCCTCTCGGTGCTGCTCTACATGGCGCCGCTCGCCGTCGCGGCCGTGGCGGGCCCGAGGCGGCTGCTCGGCTACTACTCGGACGTCGCCGACGTGCACGTCCACCCGGGCGAGATCCTGCACTGGGTCGGCACCGACGCCATGCTGCTCGCCTACGCGGCCGGCTTTGCGCTCGTGCCGGGGGCGATCGTGGGCCTCGTGCTCGCGCTCTGGAAGCCGCTTTCGCGCGAGGAGTCGGGCTTCGCCGCGCTCGCGGTCGGCCTGCTGCTGTGCCTCTTCACGGAGGCCGCGCTCTACGCGACGAACGGCTCCGACCGCTTCCAGGAGCGCTACCTGATGGTGCTCCTACCGCTCGCCTTCCCGGCATTCGTGCTCTGGCTGCAGCGTGGGCGACCGGCGACCAAGGCGGTCGTCCTCGGCGCGCTCGCGCTGCTCGCGCTCTCGGCCCGCGTGCCACTCTCCGGGTACACGGTCAGTGACTTCAAGCAGGACTCGCCGTTCCTGATGGGCGTCTTCCGCCTGGAGGCGGCGGTCGGGGTCGGCGACGGCTCGCTCGCGATAGCGCTCGGCGCGGCAATGCTGGCCTGCCTCGGCGCTGCGGCTGCGTTGAAAGGCAGGCTCGTCCCGGTCGCGGTCGGGGCGACGATCGTCGCCTCCTGCGCCATCTCGCTCGGCGCGGTCTCGTTCGACCGCCACGTCGTCCGTACCGTCCGCGACACCTACCTGCCTGCCGACGCGCGCTGGGTCGACCACGCGAAGGTCGGCGACACGACGCTGATCCAGACGCCCGCGACGCCACACGCGCGCGCACACGAGCAGCTCTTCTGGAACTCGTCGCTCAAGCGCCTGGCCTTCCTCGACTCCGCCTCGCCGATCGACGCCTTCGGCCATCCGCACGTGACAATCGCGGACGACGGACGCTTCCTGCTCGGCGGCAAGACGATGCGCGGGCCGCTCGTGATCTCGAACTACGCCGTCCGCGCGCGCCTGACCGGCGCCCTGCCGGTCGCCACGGGTGCCGACTACGATCTCTGGCGACCGACCGGCACGCCGCGGATGGCGCTCTTCGTCGGCGGCCTCTACCACGACGGCTGGCTTTCGCCGGCCGGTCACCTGACGGTCTACCCGGGCGCCGACGGACGCGTCGCCGGGACGCTGCGGTTTCCGCTCTCCTTGCCGAAGGCGACGAAGCTGACCACGCTCCGCCTGCAAGGCCCCGGCGTCGACCGCCGCGTTCAAATCGCGCCCGGCAAGAGCGTCGTGGTCTCCGTCCAGGTCTCGCAACGCGGTCCGTGGACCCTCAGTTTCCACTCCGATCGCATCGGCTACCTCCAGCCGGACGACCGCCCGATCTCGGTGCAGGCCGGGATGCCGGCGTTCGGCGGGAGCTATCGCGGCAGCGCCGCGCCTACGACGGCTGCATGAACATCCAGCGGTGGCCCTCGGGGTCCGCCGCCGAGTAGAGCCGACCGAACGGCAAGTCCTCGAGCTCGCGCAGGATCTCCGCGCCGGCCGCCTGGGCGCGCTCGAAGTGCGCGTTCACGTCCGAGATGTCGACGTGCACACCGTCGAACACCCACGGCGTCTGCAGCAGCCGGGCAACGCGCTCGGACTCCTCCGCCATGCGCTTCGGGCCGCGGTACTCCGGGCCCGGCCAGCCGAGGAAGACAGTTGCGCCGTCGAGCGACAGCTCAGCGTGCGTGACATGGCCCTCTTCGTCGGAGAAGCGCTCGCCCGACTCCTCGAAGCCGAACGCGCGGGTCAGCCAGTCGATCGCCGCCCCGACGTCCTCGTACGAGAGCATCGGGATGGCGCGGTTCACATCAGACGCAGTCTTTGAGGCCCTGCGCCTCGGGCAGCGACTCGAGCTTCTTGAGCGTGTTGTTCTCGATCTGGCGGATGCGCTCGCGCGTCACTCCGAAAGCCCTGCCGACCTCCTCGAGCGTGCACGGCTGCGTGCCCGAGAGGCCGAAGCGGAGCTCGATCACCTTGCGGTCGCGCTCGGGCAGCGAGGCCAGGGCGTTCTCGATGTCCTCGCGGCGCAGCTGAACCTGCGCCGTGTCGAACGGCGACTCGGCCTGCTCGTCCTCGACGAAGTCGCCGAGCTCGGACTCCTCCTCCTCGCCGATCGGCTTCTCGAGCGAAACCGGGTGCTGCGCCATGCGGAGGATGTCGCGCACCTCCGCGGTGGTCATCTCGAGCTCGACGGCGATCTCGTCGGGCCGCGGCTCGCGGCCGAGCCGCTGGACGAGCTGGCGCTCGATGTGCACGACCTTGTTCAGCTTTTCGACCATGTGTACCGGGATGCGGATCGTGCGCGCCTTGTCGGCGATTGCCCGCGTCACGGCCTGCCGGATCCACCAGGTCGCGTAGGTCGAGAACTTGTAGCCCTTGCGGTAGTCGAACTTCTCCACCGCGCGAATCAGGCCAAGCGAGCCCTCCTGGATCAGGTCGAGGAAGCTGAGCCCGCGCCCGAGATACGACTTCGCGATCGAGACGACAAGGCGCAGGTTGGCCTCGATCATCTGAGTCTTCGCGCCCATGTCGCCGCGCTCGATCCGCTTGGCGAGGTAGACCTCCTGGTCGGCGGTCAGCAGCGGCACCTTGCCGATCTCGCGCAGGTAGAGGCGCAGCGAGTCGAGCGAGGGCTCGACGGTCAGGTCGAGCTTGGGGCCCTTCTCCTCCTCCGCCAGCGCCGGCTGCTCGTGCGGCGGGTGCTTGTGGTTCTCGCCCTCCATCAGCTCGATGGAGTGGTCGATCAGGTACGTGTAGAAGTCTTCGATCTGCTCCTTGGTGAGCTCGACCTCTTCGAGACCCGAAACGATCTCGTCGTAGGTGAGAAAGCCCTTCTCGAGACCGTCTTGGACGAGCTTGTGAAGCTCCTCGACGTCGGGAAGAGAGATGTCGACGGTGAGCACTTGACCTCCCGGCTTGCTTCGCGGCTGGCGGCTTACGACCTACCTGGAAACATCAAGAGCCGGTCGATCCCTCTCCCCCGGCTCACCCTCTTAGCGGGTCGGATGTTACACGCGAATTCACAAAATCGGAACACTTTTTTCACACGAGCGAAATGGTCGCGGCTGGCTCCCCGTGGCGGTTCGGCAGCGATACCTCTTTGAAGTCGGGAAGCGCGAGGCCGACTCCCTCAGCCAGCGCGGCGAGCGCGGGACGCAGCGCGCGGCCGTTGCCGTCGGTGACCTTAAGCGCCAGTCCCAGGCCGCGGCCGCCGGCACAGAGGAGACCGTCGGCGCCACCCTTGGCGACGATGCCGGGTTGCGTCTGCATCAACACCGTGTCGGTCGCGCCTTCGCCGCCGACGAGAACGGGGTGCGCGCGCATCGCCGCCGCGATCCGGTCTCCGCCGTCGAGCGTTTCGTGCCGTGCGAAGGCGTGCGCCGCCCGCTCGAGCGGCACGGCGAAGGCGACGACGCCGCAGCCGTCGATTCCGGTGCCGACCCGCTGTGCATCGACCTCGGTCACGGCCGCGACCTCTTCGAGCAGCAACTGCTGGAGGGGATGGTCGGCACGCCTGTAGCCCTCGACCGGCCAGCCGTGGGCCCGGCAGGTGGCGAGCATCCCGGCGTGCTTGCCGGAGCAGTTGTCGTAGATCGGCTCCTGCGGACGGCCCTCCTGCCTGCCGCAGTCGAGCTCGGCCTCGCTCCCGCCGGTGGCGGCGAGCAGCTTGCGCACCGCCTCGATGTGCCGGGGCGTGCCGTAGTGCGAGGCAGACGCGATCGCCAGCTCCTCCTCGCCGAGCTCCGGGTAGGCGCGCGCGAGCGGCAGCGCCTGCAGCGGCTTCGCGGAGGAGCGCAGCGAGGCGGTCAGCAACGGGTCGCCGAAGGACACGACCGTCTCGCCGTCCCGTACGGCCACGCCGTGCACCTGGTGGACGGACTCGACGAAACTCCCCCGCCGCACGGCTACCCTGAGCGGCTCAGCCATGGCGGGAGGGTAGATGCCTGAGTTACCGGAAGTCGAAGCCTGGCGCCGCGCGCTGAACGACCCGGTGAGCGCCTTCCCGATCGAGCGGGCCGGGCCGGCGCACATCGCCACGTTGAAGACGTTCGACCCCCCACTGTCGACCCTCGAGGGCCGGCGCTTCGCGGGCGCCGAGCGGCGGGCGAAGCGGCTGCTCTTCCCGACCGAGGACGGCGAGCTCGTGCTGCTGGTGCACCTGATGTCCGCCGGACGAATCCGCTACCTGCTGGCCGGCGAGAAGGGCCCGAAGACCGCGGCGTTCCGGCTCAGCTTTCAGGGCGGCGGCGAGCTCGTGCTCACCGAGGGCGGCCCCAAGAAGCGCGCCGGGGTCTGGTTGCTGACGCCTGCGGCGGCCGAGGCCGAGCTCGAGCACCTTGGCCCGGAGGCCCTCGGTCTCGGCGCGGAGCGGCTTGGCGAGATCCTCGCCGAGCAGCCGCGGCGGCTGCACTCGCTCCTCCGCGACCAGCGGGTCATCTCCGGGATCGGCCGCGCATGGGCGAACGAGATCCTGCACACGGCACAGCTGTCCCCGTTCGCTCCGGCCCAGGGACTGTCCCCGGGACAGATCCGGACGCTCGCCGAGGCGATCGACTCCGAGCTGGAGCGCGGCCTCGAGCTGCGCGAACGCGGCGGGAAGGATCCGCAGGTCTACCGCGTGCACAAGAAGCTGCACGAGCCCTGTTACGTCTGCGGCACGCCGATCGAACAGGTCGACTTCGAGGAGCACACGATCTTCTACTGCCCGCAATGCCAGACCGGCGGCCGGCTGCTCAAGGACCGTCGACTTTCCCGACTTCTGCGCTAACTTACGCGCGCTCGAAACGAGCCTCAGAGGATGTAGGGTCCTCGATCAGGACCTAGGGGAGTCGACAAGGAGGGATTCGCATGAAGGGTCGTATGCGGCCGCGGCGCTCGCTGTGGCTGGGGATTGCGCTCGTGGTCGTCGCGCTCGCGTCGGTCGCGGCGGTGGCGATCGCCGCGCAGGGTCCGGTGGACCTCACTTTCACGCCTAAGTCCGAGCGGCAGATGACGAACGTCGACGTCGCCCGGGCGTACGCCAAGAACTACTACGGCGCTCCCGGTGCCGCGACGGGCCCCAGCGGCGCGTGGGATCAGCCGCTGAACCTGACCAGCAACTACGCAAACGAGGCGCGTCACGTCGCATCGAAGGGCGAGCGCTGGCTGCACTCGCACCGCAAGGTCGCGAACCGCGCGATCGTGCTCGACGTCGACGACACGACGCTGACCACGTGGAACTACGAGCTCTACAGCAACTGGGACTTCAACCCGACCACGAACGCGCTATTCGTCGGACTCACCGGTAGCACGTTCACGGGGAACGCGTTCCCGGCCACGCCGGGGATGGTCGACCTGGTCAACCAGGCCAAGGGCTACGGCTACGCGATCTTCTTCCTCACCGGGCGCGGCGACTCGCAGCACCAGGCGACGATCGCCAACCTGATCAGCGACACCGCGGCCGGTCTGCCGGACCTCACGACCGTGACGATCTCGGGCAAGACGGTTCCGGAAGTCGATGCCGGCTACCAGGCGCCTACGCCGATCACAACCGGCCACGGCGGCTTCACCGATGGGCTCTTCACGAAGCCGCCCGTCGGCTCGTACCCGGCGTACCTGAATCAGCCTCAGTTCTGCGGGCCGAATATCACGGCCGGCAGCTCCTGCCCGACGATCCAGTACAAATCGGGCACGCGGGCGTACATCGAGTCGGAGGGCTACGAGATCGTCGCCAACTTCGGCGACCAGTGGAGCGACCTGCTGGGCGGCTTCGCGGACAAGACGTTCAAGATGCCGAACCCGAACTACTACCTCCCGTAGGCGAGAGGTAGACGAACTGCCGCCGCTCCCCTTCGCAGCGAAGGGGAGCGGCGAATCCTCAGATGACGGAGCTCCTGGACGCCCTCTACCGCGGGGACGACGAGCGCGTCTCGCAGCTGCTCGCGGGCGAGCCGGAGCTGAACGTGTTCGAAGCCGCGGCGCTCGGCCGTGCCCAGCGGCTGCGCGAGCTCCTGGACGAGGACTCGGGCCGGGCCAACGAGTTCGGGGACGACGGCTTCCAGCCGCTCGGGCTGGCCTGCTTCTTCGGCCACGTCGAGGCGGCGCGCCTCCTCGCCGAACGCGGCTCCGACCCGAACACGCGAGCCCGAAACGAGCACATCCAGGCCGCTCCCCTCCACTCGGCCGCCGCGGCCGAGAACAAGGCCGAGGACGTCCGCTACGAGCTCTGCGAGCTGCTGCTCGACCACGGCGCCGACCCAAACCTCGAGCAGGGCGACGGCTTCACTGCGCTGGACGCCGCGCGGCAGAACGGCGACGAGCGGCTCGAGCGCCTGCTCGTCGAGCGCGGCGCCCGCGGCTAGCTGACCGCGCGCCGAACGTGCGCCGCCGTCACCTCGGCGGGACTGGTGCAGCCGAGCAGCTTCAGACCTAGCTCGACCTCACGGCGTAGGAGCTCCAGCACCTCTGTCACGCCCTGCTGGCCGCCCGCTCCGAGGCCGTAGAGCACCGCACGCCCCGAGAGCGTGGCGCGCGCACCGAGGGCGAGCGCCTTGAGGACGTCCGTGCCGCGACGAATGCCGCCGTCGACGAGCACCTCGACCCGTTCGCCGACGGCCTCGACCACCTCGGGCAGAACGTCGATCG
>JBIOZO010000106.1:0-13300 GCA_044871215.1 Gaiellaceae bacterium
TCCCGGTCAAGCACGAGGGCGAGGTGGTCGGGGTCGTCCAGCTGATGCACGAGACGGCGCAGTACGACGACGAGCAGCGCGAGCTCGCCGAGGGTCTGGTCGGCCTGATGGCGGCCGCGGTCCGCAACGCCCGCCTGTACGAGCAGGGCCAGGGCGAGGCGGCTGCCCGTGCTCGGGCCGAGGCGACGGCGGCGGCTCGCGAGCAGGCGGCTCGCGTGCTCGAGGCGGTCGGGGACGGCGTGATGATGGTCGACGACGACGGCACCCTGCGCTTCTGGAACCGGGCCGCCGAGATCGTCACCGGGCGCGCGCGTGAGGAAGCGGTCGGCCGTGCGGCTGCCGAGGTCCTGAACGACTGGCCGGCGATCACCGCCGAGATCCCGATCTCCGAGGAGGCCGAGCTGGCGCGCCCGGTGACGCTTCCGGTCGAAGTGGACGGCAACGAGCTCTGGCTGTCGTTCGTGGCCGTGCGTAGCCCCAACGGGATCGTCTACACCTTCCGCGACCTGACGGTCGACCGCGGGCTCGAGGTCGCCAAGAGTGACTTCATCGCGACGCTCTCGCACGAGCTGCGCACGCCGATGACCGCAGTGCTCGGCGCCGCCAAGACGTTGCTGCGCGAGGACATCACCCTCGGCCCCGAGCGGCGCACGCAGTTGCTCGAGATGATCGGCGCCCAGGGCACGCGGCTGACCCAGATCACCGAGGAGGTGCTGCTCGCCAACCGGCTCGACCGCGGCGACCTGCGCATCGACAGCGAGCGTGTCGACCTCTCTCGGCTCGTCGCCCACGCCGTCGAGACGATGCGGCAGGACGCGCCCGAGTCGGTCTCGCTCAGTACGGCTACGAACGGCGGGGTCGAGGCGGTCGGCGACCCCGACCGGATCGAGCAGGTGCTCGTGAACCTGATCGACAACGCGGTTAAGTACTCGCCTGAGGGCGGCGAGGTGGTCGTCCGCGCCGTTCCGTCCGCGGTGAGCGTGCGCGTCGAGGTGGTCGACCAGGGGATGGGCATCTCACCGGCCGAGCAGGATGCGGTCTTCGAGAAGTTCTACCGCGGCGACCCGCAGCACCTCTCGGTGCCCGGCGGCACCGGGCTCGGCCTCTACATCTGCCGCGAGCTGGTGCAGCGGATGGGCGGCTCGATCGGCGTCCGCTCGCGCCCGGGCGAGGGCTCGACGTTCTGGTTCGACCTGCCGCGGCCTTGACGTCCGACCCGCGGTCGAAGATGCGGACCCGTTGCTAGGGTCTGCTGACACGGTGCCGATCTACGAATACGTCTGCATGGAGTGCGAGTCGCACTTCGAAGAGCTCGTCCGGAACGGCCAGGAGCCGGACTGCCCGGACTGCGCCTCCTCGAACGTGCGCAAGCAGTTCTCCGTCTTCGCGACGCACGGCACCGCCCAGCAGCCCAGCTTCGGAGGACCCTCCGGTGGCGGCTGTTGCGGCGGAAGCTGTGGCTGCGGCCACTGACCAGCCGCTGAGCGAGCTCGAGGCGTTCGCCCGCCGGGTCGGGGGCTGCGACAAGTGTCGCCTCGCCGAGGGCCGCACGCAGGTCGTCTTCGGCGTGGGCGATCCGGAGGCCGACCTGATGTTCGTGGGGGAGGCGCCGGGCTTCCACGAGGACAAGCAAGGCATCCCGTTCATGGGCCAGGCCGGGAAGCTGCTCGACAAGCTGCTCGCCGGCATCGGCCTGCTCCGCAAGGACGTCTACATCGCGAACACGGTCAAGTGCCGGCCGCCCGGCAACCGGGACCCTCAGCCGGACGAGAAGCAGGCGTGTGAGCCCTTCCTCTTCCGCCAGATCGAGCTGATCAGGCCGAAGGTGATCGCGACGCTCGGCAACCATGCGACGAAGCAGCTGAGCGGCAGGGAGACAGGCATCACGCGCGTGCACGGGCAGCCGCAGCGCCTGAACGTCGGCGCGCTGGCGGTGGTGCTCTACCCGCTCTACCACCCGGCGGCGGCGCTTTACACGCCGGCGATGTTCAAGGTGCTCGAGGAGGATTTCGCCCGCCTACCGGAGCTGCTCGGCGCCCCGGTCCCGGCCCCCGCGCCCAGGCCGGAGCCGCTGCTGGCGCCGGTCGCGGCGGAGCCGGCCGCGGTCCAGCTCGGCCTCTTCTAAGGAACCTTCTCGGGATGAAGCCTTGTGCCGCCGAGCCGCGCTGGACGCCGCGAGCCGGCGTCCTCGGAAGCGCCCGTATCCGCCGGATACGACCGCTTCGCTCCGTCCTTGCCTCGCAGCGCCCATCGCACCCCGGCGGCGAAGCGACATCCCGAGAAAGGTTCTAGTGGAGTTCACCTCCGCCTCGCCGGCGGAGACGGAGGCGGTCGCAGCGGCGCTCGCGCGCGAGCTCCGCGTTGGAGACGTAGTCACCGTCTCCGGCGAGCTCGGCAGCGGCAAGACGACGTTCGTCCGCGGCGCCTGCCGCGCGCTCGGCGTGGAGGTGCCGGTCACGAGCCCGACGTTCACGATCGGCCACCGCTACCCCGCCGAGGCGGTGGACGTGTCGCACCTCGACCTCTACCGCTTTCAGGGGTTCTCGGCCGCCGAGTGGGGCGACCTCGAGCCGTACTTCCAGGATACGATCAGCTTCGTGGAATGGCCGGAGGCGGCGGCCGGTGCCCTCCCGCCGGTGCGCGTCGAGGTACGTTTGTCGCACATTGACCGCGCTCGGAGGCTGATCACGCTGGGGAGTCCGGAACCGTCACTGCTCGACCGCTTGCCCGGGGGTGCTGACACTCGCGTTTGACACCGCGACGAGCGCCGCGACGACCGCGCTCGTCCGGGACGGGGAGGTGCTGGGAGAGCGGGTCTCCCGGGCTGTCAGCGTGCTCGAGGACGCCGACGCGCTGCTGCACGAGCACGGGCTAGCCCAGGCCGACTTGACCGGGATCGTCGTCGGCACGGGGCCGGGGAGCTTCACCGGGCTGCGGCTCGGCCTGGCGACCGCGCGAGGGCTGGCACTGGCCCTCGAGCTGCCTGTCGCGGGCGTCTCGACGCTGGACGCGCTCGCGGCGGGAGCCCCCGGCGCGCTGCCGGTGGTCGACGGCGGCCGGCGCGAGATCTTCACGCTGGACGACGGGGAGCCGGTCGTCCGCGCGCCGCAGGAGCTACGCGCTGCCCTGTGCGTCGGCGACGGCGCGCGCCGCTACCGCGCGCTGCTCGAGGCCAACGGCGCCGAGGTCCCCCCGGACGACGACGAGCGGCATCTGCCGCACGCGCGCTTCCACGCCCAACTCGCGGGCGCGCCCGGCGACGTGGAGCCGCTGTACCTCCGGATCCCCGACGCGGAGCGCAACTCGTGATGGACATCGAGCTCCGCCGCCTCGAGCTGCGCGACCTGAACGCGATCGAAGAGATCGAGCGCAGCTCCTACCCGACGCCGTGGTCGCGCTCGATGTTCGCGAGCGAGCTGGCGAAACCGTCGTCGCTCTGCCTCGGCGCGTTCGAACCGGGCTCCGAGAACCTGATCGGCTACCTGATCATCTCTCGCTACGTCGACGCCTGGCACGTGATGAACGTCGCCGTGCATCCCGAGCAGCGCCGTCAGGGCATCGCCTCGCTGCTGCTGAACCGGCTCTTCGAGCTGACCGCCGGCCGCTCGCGCAGGGGCTACACGCTCGAAGTGCGGGTCTCGAACACCGGCGCGATCAAGCTCTACGAGGAGCTCGGCTTCCGCCCGCGTGGCGTGCGGCGCGGCTACTACACCGACAACCGCGAGGACGCGCTGATCATGTGGAAGGATCCGGTCTCCGAGCCGGCGACGCGCTCCTGATCCTCGCGCTCGAGACCAGCTGCGACGAGACGGCCGCGGCGCTGGTCGACGACGGCAGCATCGTCTCCCACGTGGTCTCGTCGCAGGCCGACCTGCACGCGCGCTTCGGGGGTGTCGTTCCCGAGGTCGCGTCGCGGCGACACCTCGAGCTCGTCGTCCCGGTCGTGCAAGAGGCGCTCGGCGAGCACTCGCTGGGCGAAGTGAACACGGTCGCCGTCACCCAGGGGCCAGGCCTGATCGGGGCGCTGCTCGTCGGGCTCTCGGCGGCGAAGGCGCTTGCGTGGGGGAGGGGCCTGCCGCTCGTGCCGGTCAACCACCTGCACGGCCACGTCGCCTCGCTCTACCTCGAACCGGAGCCGCTCGAGCCGCCGTTCCTCTGCCTGCTGGCGAGCGGCGGGCACACGCTGCTGGTGGACGTCCCGGAGCACGGCGCTTTCCGGCCGATCGGGACGACGCTCGACGACGCGGCGGGTGAGGCCTTCGACAAGGGCGCGCGCCTGCTCGGGCTCGGCTATCCGGGCGGGGCCGAGATCGACCGGCTCGCGCGCGAAGGTGACCCGGAGGCCTTCGACTTCCCGGTCGCGCGCGTGCCCGGGCTCGACTTTTCGTTCTCCGGCGTCAAGACCGCACTGCTCTACGAGGTTCGCGGCCTCGGAGACGCGGTCGAGGAGCGGAGGGCCGACCTCGCCGCGAGCTACCAGCGTGCGATCGTGCGGGCACTCGTGCAGCGGACGCTGGAGGCGGCCGAGCAGACCGGTGCCGAGCGGATCGCCGTCGTAGGCGGGGTGGCCGCGAACTCCGAGCTCCGCGCGGCGTTGCCCGAGGCGACCGCGCCGCCGCTCGCGCTCTGCACGGACAACGCGGCGATGATCGCCTCCGCCGCGCGGTACGTCGAGGCGATCCAGCCGCCCGGTTATCTTGCGCTGGATGCCTATGCGTCGGCTCTCTGAAGTCGTTCTAGCGATCCTTGCGCTCGCAGTGACCGGCCTCGTCGTCGGCTTCGGGGTCAGCGACCAGAAGCAGCGCTCGCTCAGCTCGGAGGCGTCGTCGTGGCGTGGGCTCGTCGGCGGCGGACACCCGGCCGTCTCGGTCGGCCAGCGCGTGCTGGTCGTGCTGCGCTCGCCCTCGATGGCCGAGCGCGTCGCGCTGAACGGCGGCGTCGCCAGCGAGCGGAAGGAGCGGACGTGGACTCGAATCGCGCTCGCCGCCCAGCGTCAGCTGCTCTCCGAGCTCAGCACGCGCGGCATCCGGCCGCGGATCCAGTTCAGCTACTCCCGCGTCCTGAACGGATTCTCGGCGCCGCTCGACGCGCGTGCGATCGCGGTGCTCGAGCGCCGGCCCGAGGTCGCCGGCGTGTACCCGGTCAGGCCCGCCTACCCGGCGTCGGTCTCGTCGAGCCTGCTCGGCGAGAAGGGCGTCGCGCGCGGCGCGAGCAGTCTGCCCGCGTTGCGGCTGCCGGGCTACGACGGCCGCGGAGTGACGATCGCACTGCTCGACACCGGTGTCGACCGCGCGCACCCGTACCTGCGCGGCCGCATCCAGCCCGGCATCGACCTCGTCGGCGGCGACCCCGATACCACCGCTTCGCTCGACCCGGATGGCTCGAATCGGCTCGAGCGGCACGGCACGGAGATGGCCGGGATTCTCGTGGGCGCTGGCGGCCCCGGCGGCGTGAACGGGATCGCGCCCGGCGCCTCGGTGCTGCCGATCCGCGTGGCCGGCTGGCAGCCCGACGTGGCCGGAGGCTCGGCCGTCTACGCGCGCTCCGACCAGCTGATCGCCGGCCTGGAGCGCGCGGTCGACCCGAACCTCGACGGCGACGCACACGATGCCGCGCGGATCGCTCTGATCGGCGAAGCGGTCTCCTACGCGGCGTTCACCGATTCCCCGGAAGCGCGGGCGATCGAGGGTGCACAACAGCTCGACACGCTCGTCGTCGCGCCCGCCGGCAACGACGGCCCTGCAGGCCCCGGCTTCGGAAGCATCTCGAGCCCGGGGGGAGCCCCCGCCGCGCTGACGGCTGCGGCCGCCGACCTGCGCGCCGACGCCGAGGAGGTGCCGGTCGCCGTGCGGGTCGGCCTCGACCTCGTCCTCGACCGCCCGCTCCCGCTAGCTGGAGCCGTCGTCTCCGACCGGCCGCTCGAAAGCGAGCTTGTTGCGCCGAGAGCCGGCGGCAGGAACCTGCGCGCGTTCTTCGACGACCAGGGCCGCAGCCTCGTCGCCGGTCGCGCCGCGTTGGTCGAGGGCGGCTCTGACCCGCAGCAGGCCATCGAGTGGGCGGCCCGTGCCGGGGCGAGGGCGGTCGTCGTCTACGGCTCACAGCTCCCGGCCGGGGGGATCGGCGTCGACGAGGCGGTCGACGTCCCGGTCGTGAGCGTGCCGTCGCGCGTCGCACGGGCCGCGCTCGCTTCGCTGAACGAGCACCAGCACCCAGCGGTCTCGATCGGCGTGCCGCGGGTCGTGCACAACGCGAGCGACGGCGGGATCGCGCCGTTCTCGTCGCGCGGGCTCGCGTTCGACGGACGAGTCAAGCCCGACCTCGCCGCGCCCGGCGTCGCGCTGACGACCTCGGAGCCGGGGGCCAACGACGACGGCACGCCACGCTTCGGGACGGTCAACGGCTCGAGCCCGGCCGCAGCGGTCGTGGCCGGCGCCGCAGCGGTGCTGGCCCAGGCTCGGCCCGCGCTGCGCGCGGCCGACCTGAAGAGCCTTTTGACCGGCAAGGCGCGCTCGATCACCGGCGAGAGCGTCACGGCTCAGGGGGCGGGCCTCGTCGACCTCGGCGCGAGCGCCGCGGGCGAGATCAGCGCCGACCCGGTCGCTTTTGCGTTCGGCCACGCGGAGGGCGACGGCTGGCACGCGAGCCAGCAGGTCGAGATCCGCAACGTCTCGTCACGAACGCTGCTCGTGCGCATCCGCAACACGGGTGCCGGCGGGCTCGAGATCCAGCCCAAGCCGCGCTGGGTGCGCCTCAAGCCGGGCGGCCACGCGCCTGTGACGCTGAATGCGAGGCTGAACGGCGCGCCACCCGAGGGCGGCTCGGCCGAGGGCGCCCTGCTGCTCGCCGCGCGCGGTGCGGGGTTGCTGAAGGTCCCGTGGGCGATCACCTTCGGCCCGCAGCGACGCGACCTGATCTCGGCCGTAGCACTCTCCTCGGTGTCGTTCAAGCCCAGCAACACGCCCCCGACAGTCCTCTCCCTGCAGGCAGGCCTCGTCGTCCCGAGCGCGCTGGGGGCCGCGATCCACCCGGTCGCGCGCCTCGACATCGAGCTCTGGCACAGCGGCGAGCGGCTGGGCCTGCTCGCGCGACTGCGCGACCTGCTGCCGGGCCATGTCGCCATCGGCCTCACCGGACGCGACCCGGACGGCACCGCGCTCGACGCCGGTCGCTACCGGCTGCGCCTGGTCGCAACGCCGACGAGCGACGGCCCGCCGACCGTGCGCACGATCGGGTTCACGATCAAGTGAACCTATACTCAGCGCGTTTTCCAGCTAAGGAGCCTCCGTGACGACCGTCGAAGCCCCCGAGTCCCACCTCCGAGAGAATCCTTTCCAGATCGCCCGCCAGCAGCTGCGTCGCGTAGCGGACATCTTCGAGATCGACCAGCGCCTGGTGAACGTCCTGCAGGAGTGCAAGAAGGCCGTCGTCGTCTCGATCCCCGTGACGATGGACGACGGAACGATCCAGGCCTTCGAGGGCTACCGCGTCACCCACAACATCGCGCGCGGCCCGTCCAAGGGCGGCATCCGCTACCACCCGGACGTCACGCTCGACGAGGTCAAGGCGCTCTCGATGTGGATGACCTGGAAGTGCGCGCTCATGAATATCCCGTTCGGCGGCGCCAAGGGCGGTGTGGTCTGCGACCCGAAGAAGCTCTCGCGCGGCGAGCTCGAGAAGATGACCCGCCGCTTCACCACCGAGATCATCAACGAGATCGGGCCCGAGAAGGACATCCCGGCCCCCGACGTCGGCACCGACGGCGCGGTGATGGCCTGGATCTTCGACACCTACTCGATGAACAAGGGCCACTCGGTGCTCGGCGTCGTCACCGGCAAGCCGCTCAACGTCGGCGGCTCGCTCGGGAGGCTCGAGGCGACCGCGCGCGGCTCCCTGTACTGCATCCAGGAGGCCGTGCGCAAGAAGGAGCTCCAGCTTTCGAACCTGACCGTCGCGGTACAGGGCTTCGGCAACGTCGGCAGCTTCCTGGCGAAGTTCCTGGCCGAGGAGGGCGCGACGGTGATCGCGGTCTCCGACTCGAGCTCCGGACTGCACAACCCGAAAGGGATCGACGTCGCGGCCGCGATCGCGCACAAGCAGGAGACGGGCTCGCTTGCCGGCCTCAAGGGCGCCGACGAGATCAGCAACGAGGATCTGCTGCTGCTCGACTGCGACGTCCTCGCGCCCTGCGCGCTCGAGCAGGTCATCACGTCCGACAACGCGGCCCAGGTGAAGGCGCAGATCGTCTGCGAGGGCGCGAACGGCCCGATCACCCCCGCCGCCGACGAGATCCTCGAGGACAAGGGGATCCTCGTCCTGCCGGACATCCTCGCCAACGCGGGCGGCGTGGTCGTCTCGTACTTCGAGTGGGTGCAGGGCCTCCAGGAGTACTTCTGGAAGGAGCCCGAGGTGAACTCGAAGCTCCGCGACATCGTCACGCGAGCCTTCAACGAGACCTGGCACGTCTACGAGGAGAAGGAGACGAGCATGCGTGTGGCGGCCTACGGCGTCTCGGTCGGCCGCGTCGCGGAAGCCACGGTGACGCGTGGCCTCTACCCGTAGCCACGTAGTCGTCTACCACGCGGCGGGCTGCCATCTCTGCGAGCGGGCGCTGGCGCAGGTGCGCGCGCTGCACGACCAGCTCGGGTTCGAGCTGGAAGAGATCGCGATCGACGGCGACGCCGAGCTCGAGGCCCGCTACCGCGAGTGGTTGCCGGTGGTCGAGCTCGACGGCGAGCGGCTCTTCACCTACTTCGTCCACGAAGACGCCTTCCGCCGTCGTCTGACTGCCGCACAAAGTTCGGCCTGAGCGGGCAGCTTGTGACGGTCCGACGCATGAGCCCAGGCGGTACTGGCAGAATGATCGTGCGTGTTGCAAACGACCGTTAACAGCGTCACGGGGTCGGAACGGCTGACGGTCGGAGTGGCGGCTCGATTGAGCCGCTACCTCCAGGTTCTGACCCAGGCCAAGAAGATGGGCAAGGACCGGATCTCCTCGCAGGAGATCTCGGACTACACCAACATCAACGCGACCCAGATCCGGCGCGACCTGTCCGCGTTCGGCAAGTTCGGCAAGCGCGGGGTCGGCTACAACATCGACTCGCTGCTGGGCGAGATTCGCAAGATCCTGCGCACCCAGGGGCAGCACAACATCGCGCTCGTCGGCGCCGGGCGGCTCGGCCACGCGATCGCCAGCTCGCCGATCTTTGCCGAGCACGGGATCAACATCGCCGCGATCTTCGACAACGACCCGGAAAAGGTCGGCCGGCGGATCGGCTCCATGGAGATCGAGGACTCCCGCCGGTTAACGGATGCAGTGCGCGAAAAGAACATCATCGTCGGCGTCGTCGCCGTGCCCGCCGACCGCGCGCAGGGTGTAGCGCAGGAGCTGATCGACTCGGGCGTGCGGATCATCTTCAACTACTCCGAGGCGCTGCTCGACGTGCCGCACGACGTCACCGTGCACACGTCGAACCCGGCCGTCGACCTGCTGCACGCGCTCTACTTCCACCTCACGTAACAGGTCGCGGCGTCAGGCGCGAGGGCTCGGGAAGCGCGGGCTCGAGCGCGAGGAGTGACACCGAAGCGGCGCTAGCCGCAGCCGCGCAGGCGCCGAAGAGCAGCCCCGTCGAGACGCCCAGCAGCTGGGTGCCGACGATCGGCCCGAGCGCGAGGCCGATCCACCACGACAGGCCCATCGACGCCATGTAGCGGCCGCGCAGCGCGGGCGGCGCGAGGTCGGCCACGAGCGGCATGAGCACGGCGGTGTGAAGGCACTCGCCAAGGCCGATCGCGACTGCGGTGACGAGCAGCGTCCCGAAGCTCGGGACGGCAAGCGCGAGGAGGTATGCGCCGGCGAAGATCGCGCCGCTCGAGGCCATCAGGACGACGCGGCGGCGGCCCTCGGCGAGCTTCGCCACCGGCACCTGCACGACGACGACGGTCAGCGCATTCGCGAGCAGCAGCAACCCGACGAGCGCCGAGCTCACCTGCAGCTCGCTCTTCGCGTAGAGCGGCACGAGCCACGAGAAGACGCCCCAGCCGACCGCGATCAGCGCCGTGTTCGCGGCCGCGAGCCGCAGGAAGGGCCGGTCGCGGAGGACCCCCCGGTAGCCGCCCGGGACGAGCCCGGGACGCGGTGGCTCGCTCACGATCGCGATCAGCACCACCACGTAGACGACGTACGTGGCGGCGTTGAGCAGGAACAGCGCCATCAAACCCGAGAGCCCGAACGAGGCGACGAGGCCGCCGAGCGCGCCGCCGAGGCCGAAGCCCGCGTTCGTGCAGACCCGCGAGACGGCGGTCACACGGTGCCGCAGGCCGGGCGCCGCGAGCGACGCGAGGAGCGTCGACTGCGCCGGTAGCAGCGCACCGTTCCCAGCGCCGGCGGCGACCGCCGCCGCAAAGGCCGCCGTTTCGGTCTGCGCGAACGCGAGTGCGGCGTAGCCGATTCCGAGCGCGACGCCGGCACCCGCTGCGGCGGCTCTGGCGCCGAAGCGGTCGATCAGCGGCCCGCTGAGGGGCGCCGCCAGGACCGCAACGCCCGTCACCGATCCGGCGATCAGCCCGGCGGTGCCGAGCGAGAACCCGCGCCCGTCGTGGAGATAGATCACCTCGAACGGCAGGACGGCGCCCCAGCCGAGCGCGTTCAGGAAGACGCCGGTCTGGACGAACCACAGCTCGGCCGACAGGCCGAAGCTCAGCCGCTGCGCCAGACGCCCCATTCACCGAGGGTCGGGCCTCCCCCCGCGGGAGAGTCAAGCCGTCGTCTGGAAGACCGGCCAGCCGATCTCCGTGCGGTGCGCCGCCTCGTCAGTCGTGTCGGCCGCGCCCACGACGTACGTCTCGCGGATCGGTCCCTGCACGCCGATCGCGCGCTCGGCGACGACCGCGCCGAGAGCCGCGTAGGTCCGGTCGACGCTCTCGAGCGAGCCGGCGTGCACCGCGATCGCATACTCGACCCGCGGAAGCTGTAGGGGCTCCACCCGCCCGCTGGCTTCCGCGGCCGACTCGGCGGGCACGAGCGCCACGAGCTCGCCGAGCTCCTCCTCGAGCAGCTCGCTCGAGAACAGCGCCGCATCCGGGCCGGCGCGGCGAGCCACGACCCGATGGAGCTCGCCGAATGCGGCCTCGAGCCAGTCGAACATCTCGACCTGTGCCACTTGCTCGCGGATGGCGAGCGCTTCGGCGGCCTCGCTCACGCGGTACTCGACCGCGATCGGCGGCGGCGAGTGCTCGTCCAGCAGGAGGCGCAGCGACTCCACCGTCGCGCGGGTCTGCTCGAGCTCGCCCTCCATCCGCCGCAGGTGGGCGGCGATCGCCTCGTTGCGAGCGCCGACGTCGGGCGCCTGAATGACCGCGCGGACGGCGTCGAGCGACATGTCGAGCTCGCGGAGGCGCCTGATCACCTGCGCGGTCGGCACCTGCGACAGCTGGTAACGCCGGTAGCCGGTCTCCGGGTCGATCTCCGCGGGCGGGAGCAGCCCGACCTCGTGGTAGTGGCGCAGCGCCTTCACGCTCAGGAACGTCATGCGCGAGAAGTCGCCGATGCTCACGAGCGCGCTCACGGCCCAAGCATGAAGTCTCCGGTTAGGAGAGAGTCAAGCGATGCGCATCCTGCTCTGGCACGGCTACCTGCTGGGCGGCACGGGCTCGAACGTCTACACGCGGGCGCTCGCGCGCGAGTGGAGCCGCGCGGGGCACGAGGTCGTCGTGCTCTCGCAGGAGCCGCACCCGGAGCAGTACGACCTCGGCGGCGCCCGGCACGTGCGCCCGGAGATCGGCGGCCTGCTGCCCGTCTTCGTCCTCGACCGCTACGAGGGGCTCGAGGCGCGACTGCTGCTGGACCTGACCCGCGAAGAGCGCGAGCGTTACGTCGAGCTGAACGCGGCCGCGGTGCGCGCGGAGCTGCCGGCCGACCTCGTCTTCGCGAACCACGTTCTGCTCGGCGGACCGGTCGGCGCGGCGAGCGGCGCTCGTTTTGCGGTCAAGGCCCACGGCTCCGAGCTCGAGTACGCGATGCGAGGCCACCCCGATCTCCAGGCGTGGGGGAGGGAGTCGCTCGCGCGCGCGGCGGCGGTCTTCGTCGGCTCGGAGCACATCCGCCGCGTGCTCGACGAGGTCGTCCATCACGTCGACCGCGTTCACGAGGTGCCGCCGGGCGTCGACGTCGATGCGTTCCGGCCCGAGCCGCGCGCCGAGGCGCTGGCGGCGCTGGTCGAAGAGGCGCGGAACGACCCACCGAACGCCGGCAACGAGCGCCTTCCCGACGACGGCAACGCCGACCGTCTCGAGGCGTTCCTGGCGCCTGACGAGCCCACCGTCGTCTACTTCGGGAAGTTGCTCTACAACAAGGGCGTCCAGCTGCTGCTCGAGGCGCTGCGAGGGCTCGACGCCCGGGCGGTGATCGTCGGCTTCGGCGACTACCGGGAGGAGCTCGAGGCGATGGCGCCAGCCCGCACGCTCTTCACCGGGCCCCTGGAGCATCGTCATCTGGCGCACCTGCTGCCGCTGGCCGACGTGACCGTCGTGCCGTCGATCTTTCCCGAGGCGTTCGGGATGGTCGCCGCCGAGGCCGCCGCGGCGGGGTCTCCGCCGCTCGTCGCGCGGCACTCGGGCCTGCAGGAGATCGCCGAAGGGCTCGAGGCCGAGTACCCGTCGGAGTACCGCCGGCTCACGAGCTTCGCTACGGGCGACGCCGGCGACCTTCGCGCCAAGCTGAAGGAGCTCCTCGCCCTGCCGCCCGAGGAGCGCGGGCGCGTCGCGACCGCCGCCCGCCGGGCCGTGGAAGAGCGGTGGAGCTGGGCCGGAGTCGCCGCCAGGCTGCTGCAACCCTTCCGAGGCGCCGACTAAACGGCGCCGATCGAGAGCTCAGCTGGGCTTAGCCCAGTTGAGCGTCCAACGCACTGTCCGGGTAGCAGGGGGCCCGATTCGCGCTCCAAGGCTTCAACTAATGTAGTGCGACCTTGGGAGACTCCCAGCGACTGAGCCCGGGCGAGCAGCTCGCCCTGGCGCGCGAGCAGTTCGAGGCCGCACAGGACTTCACGGTCGCCGTCGAGGAGGAGTTCGGCGTTCTCGACCCCGAGACTCTCGACCTGACGAACCGGTTCGAGGAGCTGCAGGCGGCCGCGCAGGGCACCGCGCTCGAGGAGCATCTCGTCGGCGAGCTGATCGCCTCCGAGGTCGAGGTGCGCACGGGTCGCTGCGACAGCTTCGAGGAGGCGGCGGCGCTGCTGGGCGAGCGCCGCGAGCAGCTGCACCGACTCGCAGAGGACGCAGGTGTCGCGCTCGCGGCGACCGGGAC
>JBIOZO010000107.1:0-4200 GCA_044871215.1 Gaiellaceae bacterium
CAGGCGTAGCAGTCGACCCCGTCCTCGCCGTTGCGCTGCTTCTCGTCCGGGGCGGGCGGCACGAGCGCCCGCACCCTGAGCTCGCCTTCGAACGGGAATGTCTCCCACTCCTCGAGCGGCGGCATCCGCAACGCGCCTTTCGTGCGCGCGTAGAACTCTTCGGGCGTCTCGGGCACGGGCCGATGCTAGCGTCGCCCGGATGGACTGGCCTACCGAGTTCTACGAGCTCAAGCGTGGCGAGGGCTGCCCGATGTGCGAGCAGGGCCGGCCGGAGGAGACCGAGCACGGCGCGCGGTTCTTCGCGGGCGAGGTCGCCGATGCCTACCTGCAGAAGGCGGACGTCCAGCGTGGCTACTCGGTCGTGATCTGGCGCGGTCGCCACGTCGCCGAGCCGACCGAGCTCTCCCCGGAGGAGGCGGCGCGGTACTGGCTCGAGGTGCTGGAGGCGGGCCGGAGGATCGAGCGAGCGCTCGAGCCCGTGAAGCTGAACTACGACGTGCTCGGGAACTCGCTGCCGCACCTGCACACGCACGTGATCCCGCGCTACGCCGACGACCCGAAGCCCGGCTGGCCCTTCCCGTTCCCGGAGAACGACCCCGGCCTGCAGGACGAAGAAGGGTTCAGGCGGGACCTGGAGGCGCTCCGCTAACGTCGAGGCGTGAGCGCGCTCGACGTCTTCTCACCCGAGACGCGCGCCTGGTTCCAGCAGGCCTTCGACGGGCCGACGCCGGCGCAGGAGCTCGGCTGGCCGTCGATCGCGCGCGGCGGTCACACGCTGATCCAGGCGCCGACCGGGTCGGGCAAGACCCTCGCCGCCTTCCTCTACGGGATCGACCGGCTCAACCCGAGCCCGGGCGCCGGCCTGCGGCTGCTGTACGTCTCGCCGTTGAAGGCGCTCAACTACGACATCGAGCGCAACCTGCGTGGGCCGCTCGCCGGCCTGCGCTCGGAGCTGCGCGTCGGGGTCCGCACCGGCGACACGCCGCAGAAGGAGCGCGCCGCGATGGTGCGCAACCCGCCGGACATCCTGATCACGACCCCGGAGTCGCTCTTCCTGCTGCTGACCTCGCAGGCGCGCGAGACGCTGCGCGGGATCGAGACGGTGATCGTCGACGAGGTGCACGCGGTCGCCGGGACGAAGCGCGGCGCCCACCTGGCGCTGAGCCTCGAGCGGCTCGACCGCCTGGTCGGCAAGCCCGTTCAGCGGATCGGCCTCTCGGCGACCCAGCGGCCGCTCGAGGAGATCGGCCGCTTCGTCTCCGGCGGGCGCGAGATCGAGCTGGTCGACGCCGGCCGGGCGAAGGAGCTCGACCTGAAGGTGGTCGTCCCACTCGACGACATGCGCGAGCCGGAGGAGCAGCAGTCGATCTGGCCCTCGATCTACCCAGAGCTGCTGGAGCTCGTCCGCGCGCACCGCTCGACGATCGTCTTCGTCAACAACCGCCGATTGGCCGAGCGGCTGGCGCTCCGCTTGAACGATCTCGCGGAGGAAGAGCTGGCGCGTGCGCACCACGGCTCGCTGGCCCGCGAGCAGCGCGTCGAGGTCGAGGAGCTGCTCAAGAAGGGCGAGATCCCGTGCCTCGTCGCCACCTCGTCGCTCGAGCTCGGGATCGACATGGGCGCCGTCGACCTGGTGATCCAGGTCGAGTCGCCGAAGTCGGTCGCGCGCGGCCTGCAGCGCGTCGGGCGTGCGGGCCACGAGCTTGACGCGGTCTCGAAGGGCCGCATCTTCCCGAAGTTTCGCGCCGACCTGCTCGAGTCGGCGGTGGTCGCCAAGCGCATGCTCGAGGGCGGGATCGAGGAGACGAAGATCCCGCGCAACCCGCTGGATGTGCTTGCGCAGCAGATCGTCGCGATCTGCGCCGACGAGGAGATCGAGGTCGAGGAGCTGCACCGGCTCGTGCGCGGCGCGTACCCGTTCGCCGACCTCTCACGCGTCCAGCTCGAGAACGTGCTCGACATGCTCGACGGGCGCTACCCCTCCGACGAGTTCGCCGAGCTCCGGGCCCGGGTCGTCTGGGATCGCACTGCGGGCGTCGTCAAGGGGCGCCAGGGCGCGCGGCGGCTCGCAGTTACGAACGCGGGCACGATCCCCGACCGGGGGCTCTTCGGCGTGCACCTGGTCGACGGCGGCGGTCGGGTCGGCGAGCTCGACGAGGAGATGGTCTACGAGGCGCGGGCTGGCCAGACGTTCCTGCTCGGCGCCTCGACGTGGCGGATCGAGGAGATCACACGAGACCGCGTGCTCGTCTCGCCGGCCCCGGGCGTGCCGGGCGCGGTGCCGTTCTGGAAGGGCGAGGGCGTCGGCCGGCCCTACGAGCTCGGCGAGGCGATCGGTGCTACCTCGCGCGAGCTGATCGCGCTGTCCGACGAGCAGGCGTCGACCCGGCTCCAGGCCGAGCACATGCTCGACGACCGCGCGGCGACCAATCTGCTCGCCTTCCTGCGCGAGCAGGAGGCCGCGACCGGCGCCGTGCCCTCCGACCGCACGGTGGTGGTCGAGCGCTTTCGCGACGAGATCGGCGACTGGCGGCTCTGCATCCTCACGCCGTTCGGCGGCCGGGTGCACGCGCCGTGGGCGCTCGCGGTCGGCGCCCGGCTGCGCGAGTCGCTCGGGCTCGAGACGCAGGCGATCTGGTCCGACGACGGCATCGCGATCCACCTGCCGGACGCCGACGCGCCGCCGCCGATCGACGAGGTGTTGCTCGACCCCGGCGAGATCGAGGACCTCGTCACGCAGGAGCTCGGCGAGACGGCGCTCTTCGGCGCCCGCTTCCGCGAGAACGCCGGCCGCGCGCTGCTGATCCCGCGCCGGCGGCCCGGTGAGCGCACGCCGCTCTGGCAGCAGCGCCTGAAGGCGCAGTCGCTGCTGCAGGTCGCGCGGCGCTACCCGGCCTTCCCGGTCGTGCTCGAGACCTACCGCGAGTGTCTGCAGGACGTCTTCGACTTGCCAGCGCTGAAGCGGCTGCTGCAGGGCCTCCGGACGCGGCAGATCGATCTCGTCGACGTCGAGACTCCCTCGGCCTCACCCTACGCAGCCTCGTTGCTCTTCGACTACGTCGCCACCTACATGTACGAGGACGACACGCCTGCGGCCGAGCGCAAGGCGCAGGCGCTGTCGCTCGACCGCGATTTGCTGCGCGAGTTGCTCGGCCAGGAGGAGCTCCGCGAGCTGATCGACCCGGGTGCGCTCGAGGAGGTCGAGACGCAGCTGCGCGGCGAGGCGCGGACGCCCGACGAGCTGCACGACCTGCTCAGGCGGCGAGGCGATCTACGCGACGACGAGTACCCCGAGGACCTGGCCGAGCCGCTGCTGGCGGAGCGGCGGGCGGTGCGGGTTCGCGTCGCGGGCGAGCATCGCCTGATCGCGGCCGAGGACGCGGGGCGGTACCGGGACGCGGTCGGCGCGATGCCGCCGGGCGGGCTGCCGGAGGTCTTCCTCGAGGCCGACGAGGAGCCGCTGCACTCGGTCGTGCGGCGGTTCGCCCGCTCGCGCGGCCCGTTCACCACCGCGGAGGCGAGCGAGCGCTTCGGTCGAGACGTCGAGCCGGTGCTGCGCGAGCTCGAGCGCCGCGACGAGCTGGTTCGCGGGGAGCTCCGCCCGGGCGGCACCGAGCGCGAGTGGTGCGACCCCGAGATCCTGCGGCGCCTACGGCGCGCCTCGCTGGCCGCGCTGCGCCGAGAGGTCGAGCCCGCGGAACAGGCCGCTCTCGGCCGCTTCCTGCCGAGCTGGCACGGCATCGGCCGCCGCGCGTCGCTGCGCGAGGCGCTCGTGCCGTTGCAAGGGCTCGCTTTGCCCGTCGCCCTTTGGGAGAGCGACGTGCTTCCGCGTCGCGTCCCCGGCTACCGGCCCGAGCAGCTCGACGCGCTCTGCGCCTCGGGCGAGGTCGTCTGGGTCGGCGCCGGTCTCGACCGCGTGGCTCTATACTTCCGCGAGGACGCGCCCGCGCTGGGGCCGCCCCCAGCGGCCGACCGGCCCGAGAAGGAGGTGCACGAACGGCTCCGCGCCGCACTGGGCCGCAGCGCGCTCTTCTGGCACGACCTGCTGCTCGACACGGGGCTCGAAGCGGAAGAGGCCTTGCCCGCTCTCTGGGATCTCGTCTGGGCAGGCGAGGTGACGAACGACGCCTGGACGCCGCTCCGCGCAGGCCGACGGTTCCAGACGCAGGCACAGCGGCCGCGCCCGCGGCGGTTCTCACG
>JBIOZO010000108.1:0-9478 GCA_044871215.1 Gaiellaceae bacterium
AGGAGCGGCTGTTCGACCCCGACATCGCCCGCGCGCGGGCGGCCGTGCCGGCGGGCAGCGTTCGCGAGCGCCTCGAGTGCTGGGTCGCGGACAAGCTCACGTTCGTCCTCTGAGGCTAGACTCGTCCCCAGGATGCGTGGCCGCCCGGACCCCGACCTGCTACTCGTCGAAGCGATGCTCGCGCCGCCGCCCCTCGAGGATGCCCGACGCTCGCTCGAGTACTGGCAGCGGCGCCGGCGAGAGCTGCCGGTCTACCGCCGCGCTGCCCGTCGCGAGGCGCGTGAGCTGGCCGAACGGTGGACCGAGCGGGTGCGCGCCGCGGAGCGCGTGCAGTTCGAGTCGAGCGTTCCCGGCCGAGTCCTCAAGGCGCTCGGGCTGTCGTACGTCCGCTTCCTCCGGCCGACGAAGCCCGGCCTGTTCGCCTTCGCATGGATGCTCTTGCCGCGCCGGATCAAGCTCGTGGCGCTCGGCCTCGTGGCGACCTGGCTCGTCGTGATCGCCGCGGTGCTGGTCGTCGGCGCCACGCTCTACGACCGCGTCGCCTAGCTCCCGACCAACACCTCGAGATGGCGCTGATACGGCGCCGACTCGTACTCATGCAGCGGATGCGGGTCGAGCTGATGCTCCGCGATCTCGCCACGGCGGCGGATGTAGAGCGTGGGAACGATCGTGCCGCTCTCGTCGACCTCGACGCTGGCGGCGTAGGCGTCCGGGCCGCGGGAGTCGAGGAACGTCGACAGCGGCACCACGCCCTCGTCGAGATGCACGCCGTCGGACGCCGAGACGACGCGGCAGAGATAGCCCTTCTGCACCCAAAGCTCGGGCGCGCTCGTCAGCTCCCGCAGCAGGAACGGCACCACGTCGGCCACGGGGTCGCGCGTGGGCTCGTGACCATTGAGCCGCTCGGCCAGGTGCCGGGCGAGGACGCGCGCGTTGTAGCGGAAGCCGTTCACGGACGACGAGCTGGCCCCGGCGCCGCGCTTGCCGATCCCGCGGGCGCCCTGCGAGGTGTTCCCGGCGAAGAATACGCCCGGCAGCGACACGCTCTCCCAGAACGGTGTCAGCGCGGGGATGCGGCCGTCGGCGACGGTCACGAGCCCGCGCTTTGGCAGGTCTTGCAGCGGGGTCTGGAATCCGGTCGCCGCGATCACGTCGTCGACCTCGAACTCGAGCGCACCGTCCCAGGTCGTCCCGCGCGTGTACACGCGCAGCCGCTCCCCGACCGGCTCGATCCGCTCGATCGTGACGTCGATGACGTACGTGCCGGGGCCACCGCGGGCGTACTCGTCGTAGGGGTGGAGGTAGCGCACACGTAGCGCCGAGAGCGCGAGCGCCTCCGTCTGCACGGGCCGCGGCGAGCCGAGCACGATCGAGCGTGCCCAGGGCAGGATGCCCTGCGCCACCTCGAAGCCGGAGTTGCGCTTGCCGACGACGAAGACGTCACGGTCGGCGTAGCGTTCGCATTTGCGCGTGTCGACGTAGTGCGCCGCGTGCTCGAGTCCCGGGACGTCGGCCTTCCAGGGCTCGGTGACGCCGAGCGCGAAGACGACCGCGCGACAGCGGTACTCGCCGTCGCTCGTCTCGAGCACGATCTCCTCGCCCTCGTGCCGGGTCGACTCCCAGGTGCAGCCGTAGCGAATTTCGAGCCGAGCCCGCTCGGCGAACGCGGCGAGGCCCGCCTCCATCTCGGCGCGGGAGGGCAGATCGAACGCGCGGTCCATCAGGCCGGGCACGAGCGCCTTCGCCTCGGGCTCCTCGGCGAGCAGGCTGTTGTGGTCGTACCACTCGTACTCGCGCGAGCCGCGCTCCACCGGCGCATCCGGCTTCGTCCACGTGATCAGGCGCTGGAAGATCGGGAAGCGCTGGAACATTCCGCCCGGCCGGTCGTCCCGCGAGAGCACTGCGTGACGGACGCCGAGCTGCCGGAGGCAGTAGCTCGTCTGCAGCCCTCCGGGACCGCTGCCGACGACGACCACGTCGTAGTCGCCCGGGGGGAACGGGCGCTCTACGGTTGCCACTCGAGCGTCGTCCGCAGCCGGTGCGCCTCCATGCGGAGCAACCGCAGCATCAGGGTCGGGCGGTCGAGCAGCAGCTTCTCGAGCTGCGTCGCCGGGATCACGAGGCAGCGCAGCATCGTGACCGCGACCACGTCCGCTGTGGGGGGATCGCCGGTGAGCGCCGAAATCTCGCCGAAGTAGTCGCCGCGCATCAGCTTGTGCCGGGCCTCGCCGTCGAACTCGACCGCGGCCTTGCCTTCGAGGATCACGTAGAAGTTGCCGCCGCTCAACCCCTTCCGGAGCACACGCTCACCCGCGGCGAAGACGTCCTCCTCGTGGGAGTGCGCGATCGCCTCGAGCTGCGAGGGCGAAAGGTCGGCGAACAGGGCGAGCTGGCCCAGGGTGTCCGCGATGCTCATGGGGGACTTGTACTAAAACGCGCTGAGCCAGACAGCGGTGCCGTGGCCGTGGCTCCGCTGGTACGCGTCCTCGGCCGAGAAACGGAGCTTCTTCGGGCCGGTGTCGTCGCCGTGCGAGACCAGCATCGGGTCGGCTCCGCCGGCGACGACGACGCACACGTGCTGCCCGGTCCCCGGCGGCGTCCAGACGACGAGGTCGCCCGGCTGCACCGCGCTCCTCGGGATCTTCCGGCAGTGGCCCAGCATCGAGCCGGTGAAGGCCGGCTGCCGTGCGTCGTAGGCGCCGCGGGCATTCGGGTTCGGTGCGCCGGCCCACGAGTAGCAGAGCGTCGCGAAGCCCGAGCAGTCGGTGGCGAGCGGCACCGTGGCGCTCTTGCCGAGACAGGCGAGCCTGACGTTGCCGTTCTGCGAGTACGCGATCCGGCTGCTGTTCTTGCACCCCCACATCGCCCACTGGACGATGCGCTTGCGGATCGCCTGCTGCGAGCCCGCCTGCCTCGCCCGCTGGGCGCGGCGCTTCTTGAAGGCGGCCGGCAACGGCTTCTTGCCGGAGAGGAATGCCTTGAGCCGCGGGCCGAAGGTGGTGTCGCGCGCGTTCGCCGGGTAGCCGAGCTCCCACTTGGCGCGCTGAACCGCGCCGGCCGTGAGCTCGCCGTACTCACCGTCGGCCTTGCCGGCGTCGAAGGAGCCGTAGGGGTTCTTGGCGAGCAGCTTCTGCGCCTCCAGAACGTCCGGGCCGGTCACGTGCGGGTTCGCCAGCTGCAGCACGCGCGGCCCGGGGATCGCGACGCGGCCATTGCTTGCGGCGAGCCGCTTCAGCAGGATTGCCGCGCCGCACTGCTGCGAGACCGCGGTCGGCGAGAAGCGGCCGTCGGCGACGTACTTCCCGCGCGAGTAGTGATTGGAGAAGCTCCACAGGTACGGGGAGGGCACGTCCGGGTGGTGGTCGCGATAGCCGAAGCCGTTGTAGCCCTCGAGCTGGTAGAGCGTTCCGGCCGGGCTCCAGTCCTTCCAGGCGTTGAGCCCGCGCCCGCGCAGCGCGTCGATCGCGCTCGCCTCCCAGGTGAAGGGCGGCTTGCCGGTCTTCGGCCGCCCGGCCGGGACGTGCGTCGTGCGGGCGGTCAGCGGGTCGCCGTTGTGCAGATGCCGCGTGAAGTCGCCGCTCGCCTCGAGCGAGTGGATGATCCCGACCACGTACCACGGGATTCCGAGCGCCTTGCCGACCTTCTGATAGCGGGGCTTCGAGGCCGTGATCCGCGCGACCAGCTGGTCGACGGCGGCGCGCCGGCTCGGCCGGACGAGGCACGACTCGTAGAGCAGGTCGTAGCGCCTGCGGCCCGACTGCGTGAGCGCAGCCATCTCAGAGCCCCGTTCCGGTCGTCGTGGCCGGCTCGAGCTCCTCGGAGGGCGGGGGCGGCTCCTCGGCCTCCGGCTCCGGGCGCGCGGCCGCCGTCTTGCCCTTGACCGCCGCGGCCCCGACCGTCGGCCCGAGCAGCATGTCCTGCGCGAGCCGCTCGCTGAAGCCGGCCGCGAAGGCGAACAGGACGTAGAAGTACGTGCTCTTGCTCGAGTTGACGATGTCGAGCGCGACGACACCGCTCTTCAGCGCGAAGAACGTCATCAGGCCGAACACGCCGCCGACGAACGGCCGCAGCGCGCCGAGCGTGCGGAGCGTGTCCTTGCCGAACTCCCAGTCGACCCGCACGCGGTTCGAGGTCATGCGCGACATGACGCTGATCAGCGCGCCGAGGCCGCCGGCCGCGAAGCAGAAGAGTCCGGTCCGAACGGCGGTGTCGTGCGAGTCGGCCAGCTTGAGCACGAGCGCGAGCGCGACGAGCAGCACGAGCGGCAGCGCGCCGAGCAGCATCCCGCCGACGTAGACGATCTGGCCGGAGCGCACCGCGGCGCGCTGGTAGTAGCTCTCGATTCCCTTCAGCTCGGCGCGCGTCTGGCGGTCGAGCTCCGCGCAGGCGCGGTCGTTGTGCGCGCGGTCGGTCTCGCTGAAGCCGAGCACGTGGCTGAAGACGGTGAAGAGCGACTGCATCGCGAGTCGCTGGCTCGTGTCGCGCAGAACCTCGTGCACGCGGACGGCGATCGCCTCGGCGCGGTAGAGCACGTTCATCAGCTTCGGCTTGTCCTTCGTCGTCCAGTCGGTCGCCCAGTGCAGGCGGACGACGTCCGGGAACATGAGCGGGCGGCGCCTGACCGTCAGCGCGACACCGGAGGCGTCGCTCACGCACCAGTAGGAGTCGACGATCTTGCCGTGCTCCTCCTCGAACCAGCGCAGGTAACGGCGGTACCGCTGCTCGGCCGGCCCGTCGTACGGCTCGTGCCCGCGCTTCTTCAGCTCCTCCTGGCGTAGGTGATGCAGCCAGACGAGCTCCGGGAACGAGACGCTGTGCTCGGCTCGATTTCGTCGACGAAGGCTCCAGAAATGCTTCCTCGACGGAGCCTTGACGGTGGTGCCTGCTGCCGCAACGTTCATCTGCCCTCCTCTTCCCAGAGGCCGGGCCGCACCTCGACGATAGGCCGATTGCTGGCGCTTGGCAAGCTCGGGCTAGAATCCCCGCGATGGCCGAAACCGGGACGATGAGGGTCAAGAGCGGCCTCGCCGAGATGCTCAAGGGCGGGGTGATCATGGACGTCACCGACGCCGAGCAGGCGCGCATCGCCGAGGACGCCGGCGCCGTCGCGGTGATGGCGCTCGAGCGCGTCCCCGCCGACATCCGCCGCGAGGGCGGCGTCGCGCGAATGGCCGACCCGGACAAGATCCGCGAGATCCAGGAGGCCGTCTCGATCCCGGTGATGGCCAAGTGCCGCATCGGCCACTTCGTCGAGGCGCAGGTTCTGGAGGCGCTCGAGGTCGACTACATCGACGAGAGCGAGGTGCTGACGCCCGCCGACACCGCGCACCACGTCGACAAGTGGGCGTTCACGGTGCCGTTCGTCTGCGGCTGCACGAACCTCGGCGAGGCGCTGCGGCGCATCGCGGAGGGCGCGGCCATGATCCGCACGAAGGGCGAGGCCGGTACCGGCGACATCGTCAACGCAGTCACGCACATGCGCTCGGTCTTCGGGCACATCCGCCGGCTCGGCGCGCTGCGCGACGAGGAGCTCTACGCGGAAGCGAAGGAGCTGCGCGCGCCGTACGAGCTGGTCAAGTGGGTCGCCGAGAACGGCAAGCTCCCGGTGGTGACCTTCACCGCCGGCGGGATCGCGACCCCGGCCGATGCCGCGCTCTGCATGCAGCTCGGCGCCGACGGCGTCTTCGTCGGCTCGGGGATCTTCAAGTCCGACGAGCCTTCGCCGCGGGCGAAGGCCATCGTCGAGGCGACGACGCACTACCAGGACGCCGCGATCCTGGCCCGCGTGTCGAGCGGCTTGGGCGATGCGATGAGCGGCCTCGCCGCCGCTTCGCTGCGGCCCGAAGAGCTGCTCGAGTCCCGCGGCTGGTAGCGCGATCCGCGATCCGCACTCGCTGGTCGGCAAGACGGTCCTGATCGGGATCACTCGTGTCGACCACGACGACGAACTGATCGAAAAGACCGAGAAGTTCGGCCGCATCGTCAGCGTGGATCCGGACGAAGGGATCAGGGTCGACGTCGGCGAGCCCGAGCTCTTCACCCTGCCGCCTAACCCGCAGGACTTCCACGACGCCAGGCCGGGCGTCTACCGGCTGCGTTCCACCGGCGAGACGGTTACGGATCCCGACCTGACGTCGGTCTGGACGATCAAGGAGCCGCCGCCGGCGTGACGGTCCAGCGGATGGACAACGTGGGCATCGTGGTCGAGTCGCTCGACGACGCGGTCGCGTTCTTCGCCAAGCTCGGCCTCGAGCTCGAAGGTCGGGCCACGATCGAGGGGGAATGGGCGGGACGGGTCACCGGCCTCGGCGAGCAGCGCGTGGAGGTGGCGATGATGCGCACGCCGGACGGCCACGGCCGGCTCGAGCTCTCGCGCTTCCTCGAGCCCGCTCCGGTCGCCGATCACCGCAGCGCCCCGGTGAACTCGCTCGGCTACCTCCGCGTCATGTTCGCCGTGGACGACCTCGACGAGACGCTCGCGCGGCTCCGGCCGCACGGCGCCGAGGTGGTCGACGAGGTGGTGCGCTACGCGGATCAGTACCGGCTCTGCTACGTCCGCGGCCCCGAGGGGATCCTCATCGGGCTGGCCGAGCAGCTCGGCTAGACGAGGGTGCGGATCGTCGACCTCAACTGGATGCAGCTCGAGACCTACCTGGAGGGCGACGACCGGATCGTGCTCCCGATCGGCTCCACCGAGCAGCACGCCTACCTCTCGCTCGAGACCGACAACATCCTGGCCGAGCGCGCTTCGGTCGAGGCCGCCGAGCCGCTTGGCGTGCCGGTGCTGCCGGTGCTCCCGTACGGCGTCACCGGCTTTACCGCCTATCCCGGCAGCCCGAGCCTCACGGAGTCGACACTGATCGCGGTCGTCTCGGAGGTGGTCGAATCGCTGCTCGCGCAGGGCTTCGCGCGGATCCTCGTCGTCAACGGTCACGGCGGGAACACGGGGCCGGGCAAGGAGTGGACGGCGAGCCGGCCGGACCGGGCGGTGGTCTGGCGGGAGCTTTGGGAGGGACGCCCGGACCAGATCGCCGAGGAGATCGACCGCGATTACGACCACGCGTCGTGGTCGGAGAACTTCCCCTGGACCCGGTTACCCGGCGTGGAGATGCCGAGGGACCGCAAGGCGCCGATCGTGTGGCCCGAGGAGGGCAACCCCGAGACCTGGCGAGAAGCTCTCGGCGACGGCCAGTTCGGTGGCCTCTACCAGCGCTCGCCCGAGGACGAACGCCGCCTCTGGGAGGCCGCGGTGCAGGAGATTCGCGCGCTGCTCGAGGACTGGGACGCCTAGAGCAGCCTCCAATGACCTTCTGACACGACCTCGACGTTCCCGTCGACCACCTTGAACGCGGTCTCGTCGTCGATCGCGTAGGCGGGGCCGGCGATGCCGGCGGCCCACTGCTCGGCCTCCGCCATCGAGTTGCCCGGCTCGCCGTCCGGCGCCAGGTGCGGGCAGATCGAGAAGTCGACGAAGCCCAACGTGGTGTCGTCGCCGGTCGGCGCTCTCCACTGGACGAAGTCCTCGCCGATCCGCGGGGTCATCACCATGCTCCCACCGCTCAGCCCGACCCAGACGATTTCGTCCAGCGAGGGCAGCAGGTCGGCAAGCCCCGACTGCCGCATCCAGTGGCACAGGTAGAGGGCGTCGCCGCCGTTCACCAGGAGGACGTCGGCCTCTTCGACCCACGACACCCAGCGCTCCCGGTCGAGGCTCGGCAGCGCGGTCAGCTCGAGCACGCCCACGGACTTCCAGCCCAGCTCGACCATCGGGCAGCGCGGCTCCTGTCCGCTGATGAAGTCCCAGGCTCGGCCGGGCCCGGCCATCGGGTGCGCGTACGACGCGGTTGGAATGCAGAGGGCGTCGCACTCGGCGGTCGGCTTTCCCAGCAAGTCGACCAGCGCGTCGTGGATGGTCGCGTTCTTGACGCCCGCGGAGGTGAGCAGCAGCTTCATGCGGCCTCCGCGAACAGCTTCCAGTGCCCCTCGGAGACGACCTTGACGTTGCCGTCGGCCACCTGGATCGCGGTGTCGTCGTCGATCGCGTACGCCGGGCCTGCGATCTCGGCGGCCCATCGCTCGGCCTCGGCCATGGTGTTCTCCGGCAGGTCCGGGTGATCCAAATGCGGGAAGATCGAGAAGTCCACGACCCCGAGCGCGCGGTCGTCGCCGGTTGGTGGCTTCCAGCCGACGAAGTCCTGGCCGATCCGTGGCGCCATCACCATGCTCCCCGCGCTGAATCCCACGTAGACCTTGTCGTTCAGCGAAGGCAGCAGGTCGGCGAGCCCGGACTGCCGCATCCAGTGGGACAGGTAGAGGGCATCGCCGCCGTTCGCCAGCAGAGCGTCTGTCTCGTGAAGCCACGGAAGCCAGAGCTCCTCGTCGAGGCTCGGCAGCGCCGTGAGCTCGAGCACGCCGAGGGACTTCCAACCCAGCTCGCACATCGGTTGCGCGGAGTTTCCGCTGACGAACCGCCACGCACCTGCAGGGCTGCCGTAGGGGGACCCGTACCCGCCGGTCGGGATGCAGAGCGCGCTCGACTCGGCGATCGGCTTGCCGAGCAGCGCGACCAGTGCGCTATGGATGCTCCGGTTCTTCACGCCGGCCGACGTGAGCAGCAGCTTCATGACGGTGGAGACGGGCAGCCTCCGAAAAACTCATCGGCGAGGGTTGACCCGCCCGGGCACTCCGTTATCTTCCCACGCTCAGGGGTTCACAACGAGGGAGGGGCTTCATGCTGAAGGGGCTTGCTTTCGTCGCGGCCTTCGCGCTCGTCGCCCTCGCCGCCGTCTCGGGGACGAGCAGCGGCGCGAGCGTCGCTCACGGCACGCGCGTGCCGGCGCCGAACCACAAGATCAGCCAGAGCACGAGCTCGAACTGGTCGGGCTACAGCGCGATCAACGGGCGCTATACGAGCGTCTCGGCGCGCTGGACGCAGCCGGCCGCGAGCTGCACGTCGCAGACGACCTACTCGAGCTTCTGGGTCGGCCTCGACGGGGACGGCTCGAGCACGGTTGAGCAGACGGGCACGAGCGCGGATTGCAGCGGTGGGTCACCGCGCTACTACGCCTGGTACGAGATGTATCCGAAGTTCCCGACCAACCTGTCGATCGCGGTGAGGCCGGGCGACTCGATGACCGGCACGGTCACGACCGACGGTAGGGGCCGGTTCACGCTGACGATCCACAACAACACGACCGGCGGGAACTTCACTACGACGCAAACGCTGAAGCGTGCGAAGCTCGCTTCAGCCGAGGCGATCGCCGAGGCGCCCTCCAGCTCCGGCGGCGTTCTCCCGCTGACGAACTTCGGCACCGTCAGCTTCTCGGCGGTGACCGTGAACGGCGCCGCGATCGGCACGTTCAACCCGGACAAGATCGACATGGTCTCGGGCGGGGTCACCAAGGCGCAGACATCCGCGCTCTCGGGCGGCACGAGCTTCTCAGTCGCCTGGAAGCACGCGTAGCACCAGAGCGGCCGG
>JBIOZO010000109.1:0-8052 GCA_044871215.1 Gaiellaceae bacterium
CGACGTCCACGGGGCGGCCGTCCTCCAGGAACGGCATGTCCTCCTCGGGCACGATCTTGGCGATCACGCCCTTGTTGCCGTGGCGGCCGGCGAGCTTGTCGCCCTCGGCGATCTTGCGCTTCTTGGCCACGTACACGCGCACGAGCTCGTTCACACCCGGCGAGAGGTCGTCCCCCGCGTCGCGCGAGAACGTCTTCACGTCGATCACCTTGCCGCCCTCGCCGTGCGGGACCTTGAGGCTCGTGTCGCGGACCTCGCGCGCCTTCTCCTTGAAGATCGCGCGGATCAGCTTCTCCTCGGCCGTCAGCTCGGTCTCGCCCTTCGGCGTCACCTTGCCGACGAGCAGGTCGCCGGAGCCGACCTCGGCACCGATGCGCACCACGCCGCGCTCATCGAGGTCGCTGAGCGACTCCTCCGAGCGGTTCGGGATGTCGCGCGTGATCTCCTCGTCGCCGAGCTTCGTCGAGCGTGCGTCGATCTCGTACTCGTGGATGTGGATCGAGGAGAGCACGTCCTCCTTGACCAGCCGCTCCGAGATCACGATCGCGTCCTCGAAGTTGTAGCCCTCCCACGGCATGAAGGCGACGAGCAGGTTCGCGCCGAGCGCGAGCTCGCCCATGTCGGTGGAGCTGCCGTCGGCCAGCACCTGCTCCGCCTTGACCTTCTCCCCCAGGCCGACGATCGGCTTCTGGTGGATCAGTGTCCCCTGGTTGGAGCGCATGAACTTCGTCAGCGGGTATTCGTGCTTGCCGTCCTTCGTGTCGACGACGATCTTCTCGGCGTCGACGTCCGCGACGGTGCCGCCCTCGTCGGCGACGATCACGTCACCGGTGTCGACCGCGGCGCGGTACTCGAGGCCGGTACCGACGAGCGGCGCCTGGGTGATCATCAGCGGCACCGCCTGCCGCTGCATGTTCGCGCCCATCAGCGCGCGGTTCGCGTCGTTGTGCTCGAGGAACGGGATCAGTGCCGTCGCGACCGAGACGATCTGGGCCGGCGCGACGTCCATGAAGTCCACGTCCTTGGGCCGCGCCGTGACAGCCTCGCCCTCGCGGGAGCGGCAGAGCACCTGCTCGTCCACGAAGCGGCCGGTCTTGTCGTCGACCTGCGCGCTCGCCTGGGCGATTGTGTACTGCGCCTCCTCGGCTGCGTCGAGGTAGACGATCTCGTCGGTCACCTTGCCGTTCGCCACCTTGCGGTACGGCGTCTGGACGAAGCCGAACTCCGAAACGGTCGCGAACGACGCGAGCGAGCCGATCAGGCCGATGTTCGGGCCTTCCGGAGTCTCGATCGGGCACATGCGGCCGTAGTGGGTCGGGTGCACGTCGCGCACTTCGATCGGCGCGCGCTCGCGCGTCAGGCCGCCGGCGCCGAGCGCCGAGAGCCGCCGCCGGTGCGTGAGCCCGGCGAGCGAGTTCGTCTGGTCCATGAACTGCGACAGCTGCGAGGAGCCGAAGAACTCCTTCAGGGCCGCCACGACGGGCCGGATGTTGATGATCGTCTGCGGCGTGATCGTGTCCACGTCCTCCGTGGTCATCCGCTCGCGGACGACGCGCTCCATCCGGTAGAGCCCGACCCGGAATGCCTCCTGGATCAGCTCCCCGACGGTGCGGAGCCGGCGGTTGCCGAAGTGTTCGTACTCGTCGAGCTCCCCGCGGACCGGGTCGCGTGGGAGCACGATCGCGTCGGCGGCGTAGTCCTTCGACTCGGGGTCGACACCGAGCAGGTCCGGCAGCTCGACGAGCTTCTTGACGAGCGCGAGGATGTCCTGCGTTGTGAGGACGCGGACGTCGTCTGGCACGTCGACGCCCAGCCGCTGGTTGAGCTTGTAGCGGCCGACCTTGGTCAGGTCGTAACGCTTCGGGTCGAAGAAGAGCGACTTGAGCAGGTTCCGCGCGTTGTCGAGCGTCGGCGGCTCACCGGGGCGCTGCTTCTTGAAGACCTCGATCAGCGCCTCGTCCTCACGCGTCGATGGGTCCTTCTCGAGCGTGTTGGCGATGTAGATCGAGTTCCCGAAGAGCTTCATGATCGCCTCGTTCGAGCTGGTGTCGAGCTGCCAGCCCGTCGTCGGGTCCTCCTCGGGGAGCGCGCGCAGCAGCGTCGTGATCGGCAGCTTGCGCTTCCGGTCGATGCGTGCGTAGACGATCCCCTTCTTGTCGATCTCGAGCTCCAGCCACGAGCCACGCGACGGCATCAGATTCGCCGTGAAGACCTGCTTGGCCGGGTCCTTCGGCTCCATCAGGTACGCGCCGGGGCTGCGCACGAGCTGCGTGACGATCACGCGCTCGGTGCCGTTGATGATGAACGTGCCCCACTCGGTCATCACGGGGAAGTCGCCCATGAAGACTGTCTGCTCGCGGATCTCGCCCGTCTCCTTATTGACGAAGCGGACCGTCATCGACAGCGGACGCTGATAAGTCAGGTCCTTCTCGCGGCACTCCTGGATCTCGACCGGAGGATCGCCGAACTGGTACTCGCCGAACTCGACGGCGAGCGTGCCGGTGTAGTCCTCGATCGGCGAGATGTCGTCGATCGTCTCCCGCAGGCCCTCGTTCAGGAACCAGTCGAACGAGGCCTTCTGGATGTCGATCAGGTTGGGAAGGTCGAGTACGTGCTTGAGGCGTGAAAAAGTTTTGCGCGCGCGAGGCGCAGCGACCCGGGTGGTCAAGTCTGGGTGCCTCCCTTAACGGCTATGAGGTGAACTTCGAAATGCGAACAGGCGGACGTCGGCGCGGAACCGCCAAGAATAGCGAACAGACAGGCTGTGGCGCAAGCCGCGGCGACCGTTGGGTCGTCGGCAGGGCCGGAACCATAGCGCAGGGTCCGGACAACCGCCAGAGGCGCCCACTTTGGACGCCTCTGGAGCTGTCGTGCTGCCGAGAGCTAGGAGCTCGGCTCGGTGGTCGCCGCCGGATGCGCGCCGACCTGGCGTGCGGTGAGATCCGGGGTGCCACCGTTCTTCAGATCGGCCTTGCAGGCCTTCCCGGTCACGTGGACGCGGTCGTTCGGCGCCAGTGCGCCGAGGTTCTTCGCGCCCTCACGCCGGACGCGGGTCTTCGCGTCGACGAGGACCGTCGCCGTGCCGGCCTGCTTGTAGGCGCGGCCGTGGCGGTTCGAGGCCTTGACGGTCAGAACGAACGAGGTGTCGCCGTCCTGAGGGTCGACGTCGGCGGCCAGCGTGCCCGAGAGCATCACCGTGACCGACGGCTTGCAGCCCTGGCCGGTCTTCGGCTTGGGGCCTTTGCCCGGGTGGTCCTTGGCGACCGCCGCCGAGACGGCGACGAGCGACGCGACCAGAGCGAGCACGAGAATCTTCAACCGCATGGAGCAACCTCCGTGTTGGGGGGTGAGGGGCTAACGCCCAACTGACGTCGTTTTCGGCCTCACCGTGCGCTTTGCTCGCGGAAATCCCTGAATCGGGGTACGAGGTCTTACGGGGCGCTTACAAAGCAAGGAGAAGGGCCGCGCTCGCGGCCCTTCTGCGGTGCTCGTTGCGCGGTGTGCGCTACTTGATCTCGACGGTGGCGCCGGCCTCTTCGAGCTGCGCCTTGATCTGATCGGCCTCGTCCTGGGCGATGCCTTCCTTGACCGGGTTGGGCGCTCCGTCGACGAGATCCTTGGCCTCCTTCAGGCCGAGGCCGGTGACGGCGCGGACGACCTTGATCGCCTGGATCTTCTTGTCGCCGGCGTTCGTGAGCACGACGTCGAAAGAGGTCTTCTCCTCCGCCGCGGCCGCGCCGTCCCCGCCGGCCGCCGGCGCGCCGGCCGCGGCCACTGCCACCGGAGCGGCGGCGCTGACGCCCCACTCCTCCTCGAGCTTCGTCTTCAGCTCGACGAGGTCGAGGACGGTCATCCCGCCCAGGGTCTCGACGAGCTTGTCGGTGTCGGTCTTAGCCATCCTGCTGTTCCTCCTCTTCGTCGGCCGAGGCCACTTCGGCTTCTGCCGACGGCTCTTCGGGCTGCTCTTCCTCTGCTGCTGGTTCGTCTGCTTGGTCCTGGGCTGCCGGCTCCTCCGGCGGTACCTCCGCCTCGGGCTCCGGCACCGTCTCGCCCTGCTCCTCGAGCTGGCGGATCCGGGCGTCGATCACGCCGACAAGGTCGCGCAGGGGCGCGGTGAATAAGCCCACGACGGTCGTCAGTGGCGCGAACACGGCCCCGGCAAGCTGCGCGCGGAGCACATCGGCCGGTGGCAGGGTCGCAAGCCGCTTGATCTCGGCGTCGCCGACGAGGCTGCCGTCGAGCAGGCCGCCGCGGATCACGAGCACGTCGTTCGTTCGCGCCGTGTCGTTGAGGATCTTGGCGATCGCGGCCGGGTCGCCTTCAGCCTCGATGAAGGCGATCGCGGTCGGCCCGTCGATCAGCTCGAGCACGTCGGTCGTACCGGCCTGCTCGGCCGCACGCCTGGTGAGCGTGTTCTTCACGACCGTGAAGCGTGCGCCCGCCTCGAGCAGCTTGCCGCGCAGCTCGTCGATCTCGGGCATGGTCAGGCCGCGGTAGTCCGCGACCATCAGCGTGTCGGTCGAGCGCAGGCGCTCGGCCAGCTGCTCGACGACTCGTTCTTTCTCGGATTTCAGCATCGCATTGGGCCTCTCTCACGAAACGAGCCCGCGCGCAGGCGGGCTCGGAGAGGCTGGATGCCTATCCCTCGCTCCGCCTCGACTGGACTTCCGCCTGTCGGCTGCCAGTGGTCTTCGGCCGGGCTCTACGCGGTCACTGCTTCTTCTGCAGGTGCTCCTTCTTCGAGTTCCTCGACGATGCCCCTCGTCCGCGCCGGGTCGACGTGGATCCCCGGGCCCATCGTGCTGGTCAGGGTAACAGTCTTGATGTAGCGGCCCTTCGCCGCCGACGGCTTCGCGCGCATGATCTCGTCGATCAGCGCGGCGTAGTTCTCGAGCAGCTGCTTCTCGTCGAAGCTCTTCTTGCCGATCGTCACGTGCACGTTCGCGCCGCGGTCGGTGCGGTACTCGAGCTTGCCCGCCTTCGCCTCGCGCACGGCCTTGCCGACGTCCATCGTCACGGTGCCGGTCTTCGGGTTCGGCATCTTCCCGCGCGGGCCGAGGATGCGGCCGAGCTTGCCGACGACGCCCATCTGATCGGGCGTCGCGACCGCCACGTCGAAGTCGTCGAAGCCTTCCTCGATCTTCGAGGCGAGGTCGTTCGTGCCGACGACGTCGGCGCCGGCCTCCTGCGCCTCACGCGCCTTCTCGCCGTCGGCGAACACCGCCACCCGCGCCTCGCGGCCGGTGCCGTGCGGGAGCATCAGCGTTCCGCGCAGCTGCTGCTCGGCGTGGCGGACGTTGAGGCCGAGGTTGAAGTGCGCCTCGACCGACTCGTCGAACTTGGCGGTCTCCCCGCCCTTGAGCAGGCGAACTGCCTCCGCCGGCGAGTACAGGTTCTCGCGATCGATCTGCGCCCGCAGATTGCGGTACTGCTTGCCGTGTTTCACAGATCCGTCTCCACGCCCATGGATCGGGCGGTGCCGGCGATGATCAGCATCGCGTGCTCGACGTCGCGGGCGTTCAGGTCGGGCATCTTCGTCTCGGCGATCGCCTGGAGCTGGTCGCGTCGGAGCCGGCCGACCTTCTCGCGGTTGGGCTCGCCCGAGCCCTTTTCGACCCGCAGCGCCTCCTTGATCAGCACGGCGGCCGGCGGGGTCTTGGTGATGAAGTCGAACGAGCGGTCTTCGTAGACCGTGATCTCGACCGGGATGATGCGGCCGTTCTCCTGCGCGGTCTGCGCGTTGAAGGCCTTGCAGAACTCCATGATGTTGACGCCATGCTGACCGAGCGCAGGGCCGACCGGAGGCGCAGGGTTGGCCTGCCCGCCGGGAATCTGCAGCTTGATGAGGGTGAGGATTTTCTTGGCCATCAGTCGATCTTCTTCACCTGGTCGAAGCCGAGCTCGACGGGCACCTGCCGCTCGAAGATGTCGACGAGTACCTTCAGCTTCTGCTGATCCGGGTTGACGTCGACGATCTCGCCGTCGAAGTCGGACAGCGGGCCGGAGGTTACCTTCACCGATTCGCCCAGCGAGAACTCGACCTGGGCGCGCGGTCGCTCGCCGGTGGCGGCGCCGGTGCGCAGGATTCGGTCAACCTCGCCCTGCGAGAGCGGAACGGGCTTCGAGCCGGCGCCGACGAAGCCGGTCACGCCCGGCGTGTTCTTGACGACCGTCCAGGCCTCGTCGTTCAGGTCCATGTTGACGAGCACGTAGCCCGGCAGGATCCGCTTCTCCGTCTGCACCTTCTGGCCGTCCTTCGTCTCGACGACCTGCTCGGTGGGCACGACGACACGGCGGAAGCGCTGCTGCTGCGCCATCGAGTCGATCCGGTGCTCGAGGTTCGTCTTGACCTTGTTCTCGTGGCCCGAGTAGGTGTTGATCGCGTACCAGCGGAACATCGCTTACCTCAGGAGGACGTGTTGGACGAGACGGCGGAAGACCTCGTCCGCCGCGAACAGGTACACGCCCGTGACGAGACAGGCGATCAGGACGACGACCGTGCCCTGGATCAGCTGCTGCTGGCCGGGCCAGTCGACCTTCTGCAGCTCGGCCCACGACTCGCTGACGAACCGGCCGCCCCGCCGGCGTGACGCCGGGTGGCCGTCGCTCGCGGGCTTCGCGTCGGCCGGCGGGCGCGCGGGCTGCGGCTGCCGCTGCTGCGGCGCGCGCTCGAGCGAGGCTCGGCTCTCGGCCTGGGCAGCGCGCCGGGCGCGCCGTTCCGAGCGGGTCTGTCGGGCCACTAGCGGGTCTCCCGGTGCACCGTGTGCTGCCCGCACCAGCGGCAGTACTTCTTGAACTCGACCCGGTCCGGGGAGTTCCGCTTCGATTTCTCGGTCTGGTAGTTACGTCGCTTGCAGTCGGTGCAGGCGAGCGTGATTCCGACTCTTACTCCGGTTGCCATAGTTGTTCTCTCTCTTGCTCCGAATACGCGAGGAGGTAGCGGCGGGAGGACTCGAACCTCCGACACGCGGATTATGATTCCGCTGCTCTAACCAACTGAGCTACGCCGCCGCGCGCGGCTGAGTGTAGCAGCCGATTCCCCGAGCTAGTCTCCCGCCGTGGCTGCGATCGAGGCAGAGGGACTGCGGCGGACCTACAAGACGCACACCGGCACCGTTCGCAGGCGGGCGAAGGAGATCGAGGCGGTCCGCGGGATCGACTTCCAGGTCGCCGAGGGCGAGCTCTTCGGCTTGCTCGGCCCCAACGGCGCCGGCAAGACGACCACGATCAAGATGCTGATCACCCTGTTGATCCCGACCGCCGGGACCGCGCGGGTGCTCGGCCTCGACGTGGTGAAGCACCCCACCGAGGTGCGTAGGCGAATCGGCTACGTCTTCGGCGGCGAGCGCGGTGTCTACGAGCGGCTCTCCGGCTACGACAACCTCCGCTACTTCGCGGAGCTCTACGGCGTGCCCCCGGCCGACCAGAGGCCCCGGATCGAAGGCTTGCTCGAGCTCGTCGGGCTCAGGGGGCGCGAGCACGAGCGGACGGAAGGCTATTCGCGCGGGATGAAGCAGCGGCTCCACGTGGCGCGGGGCCTGCTGCACGACCCGGACGTGATCTTCCTCGACGAGCCGACGATCGGGCTCGACCCGGTCGGCGCGCGCGACGTACGCGCCACGATTGCCTCGCTGACCGAAGCCGGCAAGACCGTCCTGCTGACCACGCACTACATGTTCGAGGCGGACGCGCTCTGCGACCGCATCGCGGTGATCACGCAGGGCGAGATCGTCGCCGAGGGCACGCCCGCCGACCTGAAGCGCGGCGTCGGCGAGGGAACGGTGGTCGAGGTCGAGGTCTACGGCGTCGGGGACGACACGGTCGAGCGCGTGCGCGCAATCGGCGGCGTGACCGCCGTTGCAGTGGAGGAGCGGGAGCAGGCGCAGGTGCTCGTAGTCCAGACCGGTCAGGGCGCCGAACTGACGCAGGCGATCATCGGCTGCCTCGACGGCTCGGACGTCGGCCGCATCTCGCATCGCGAGCCGACGCTCGAGGACGCCTACGTGGCGCTGGTGTCCGAGTGAGGACCCTGCGCTTCGTCGGGGTCAGCTG
>JBIOZO010000110.1:0-10937 GCA_044871215.1 Gaiellaceae bacterium
GAGTCGACGCGCAGCTGCGCGAGCCCGGCACGCCCACGCAGGTACGCGTCGTAGCTCCCCTCCACGCCCGCCTCGCCGATCTTGTCTCCAGCGGCGTAGCCCTTCTGCTGCAGCTGCTTGAGCTGCGCGGCCGAGATCTCGTTCACGTAGCCGAGCACGTGCGCCGCGAGGTTGCCGTTCGGGTAGTCGCGGATGTAGGTGTTGGTGACGCTGACGCCCGGGAACTCGTCCGCGTGTTCGTAGAGGTAGTTGATCGGCGCGGTGCGCTTGACGTCCTCGCGCAGGACGACCGGCGTGACCGGGTCGCCGGTTCGGGCCTTGATCCCGTGCAGCATCTCGTTGACGGGGACGTTCACGATCTTCGAGAGCCGGCGCAGCTCGTGCAGCCTCGCCCTCCACGTCATCGGCAGGTCGGCCGGGTGCAGCTCGACGGCGGTGCCGGGCTGGTTGATCACGAGCGGCCGGCCTTCGCGGTCGAGAATCTGGCCGCGCGGCGCCTCGATGCGAACGGAGCGCAGCTGGTTGTCGAGCGCCGCCTGCAGGTACTGCGGCCCTGAGAGCACCTGCAGGGCCCAGAGCCGGAAGAAGAGGACGCCGAAGGCGAGCAGCGCGACGGCGCCGAGGATCCCGATCCGCAGCGCGAGTTGCGGGGTGAAGCGATAGGGGCTCTCGACGCGCGGATCGGGTGGGAGGAAGCGGTCGGAGCCGGAGCGATCGCCGCGTGCACCGGTGCTAGCCAAGGAGCCGCACCTCCGTCGCCGACTCGACCGGACGCGCGAGCCCCAGGAACCAGCGCGTGAGCGCGTAGACCGGCAGGGTCAGCAGCAGGTTCAACGCGACCTTCGGCGGCAACGTCTCGAGCAGGACTCGCTTCGCCGAGACGGGATCGCCGAGCAGGTAGTGGAGAATGAGCGCCCCGAACTGGACGAGGATCGTCGCCACCGCGACCGAGACGAACGGTGCGTGCGCCCGGTCGCGGCCCGTTGTCTCTCCGTAGCGGCCGATCCAGTAGCCGGCGATCGTCAGCAGCAGCGAGGTGACGCCGAGCGTCGCGAGGTTGGCCGTGTCGACGATCAGCCCAGCGAAGAAGCCGGCGGCCGCGCCGTAGATCGAGCCGCGCAGCAGCGCGACCGCGACCAGCGTCAGCAACACCACGTCGGGGTAGCCGCCGAGGATGTCGATCTGGCCGAAGATCGTCACCTGCAGGATCGCGGCGAGGAACATCAGCACAGCGACCTTGAAGGGCTCGAGCAGGTTGAGGCTCACGGCTGCCTCGACTTCGGCACGAGCACGATCACCGAGTGCAGCGAGTCGAAGTGGACGAACGGCGCCACCTGCGCGTTCCAGTAGAGGTCGACCTCGCTGTTCGTCGCGCCGCTGACCGTCCCGATCGGGATCCCGTACGGGTAGATCGAGGTGAGTGGGCCGACCTTGAAGCCCTGCGTGACGATCGTGTCGCCCTCCTGGAGGACCTGCGATTTCGGGACGCGTTCGAGCGTCAGCGTCGACGGGCCTTCCCCGTGGCTGACGAGGCCAGCGGCCTGGTGCTGGACGTCGAGCGCCGAGACGTCGTTCCGCGGATCGGTCAGGAGCGTCACCTGGGCCGTGTGGCCCGTGACATGGCTGATCTTGCCGACGAGCCCGTCCGGTGTCACGACCGGGTCGTTGACGCGGATGCCACTGCTGGAGCCGGCGGCGATCCCGACCTGCTGCTGGAACTCGCTCGGCGGGCTCGAGATGACGTCGGTCGACACCGCGCGGTAGTCCTGCGGGAAGCGCGGAAGGCCGACGTACTTCAGCTGCCGGCGCAGCGACTCGACCTGCTGCGCCGCGTTGGCATTCTGAATCGCCTCCGCGCGCAGCTTGTCGACCTGATCGCGGAGGCGCGCGTTCTCCGACTTGGCGTGGATCAGCCCGGCGAACCAGCCGTAGCTGTCACGGAAGGGCGCGGCGACGCGGTTGGCGGCGACCTCGAAGGGCCGCAGCACGCTCGCGGCTGTCCCCTGCGCGCCGTGCAGGCTGCCGCTCGCGGACTCGCGGAAGTAGACGGTGATCAGGACCAGCGAGAGCAGGACGAGCACTCCCGCCACGATTCGCCGCTTGACGGCGGTGGCACTGCGGGAGGACAAGCCGGTGGGCCTGGAGCGAGGAGCAGGTGACCCCAGGACCGCGATCCGTGCGCTGCGGTTCCTGTGCTGCACGAGAACGGACCAGTGTAGGCGAGAGGGCGGCGAGCCGCGAGTGACCTAGTTGCGGTGATTGTTGCGGCGCTTCTGGGCCTGGCTGCGGTGGATCGCCTCGAACTCCTCGAGGCTGCGGCCCGAGCCGACCGCTACGCAGGTGAGCGGGCTTTCGGCCAGGTGCACGGGCATCTGCGTCTCGTGCCGCAGGCGCTCGTCGAGCCGGTTCAGCAAGGCGCCGCCGCCGGCGAGCACGATCCCACGGTCCATGATGTCCGCCGCGAGCTCGGGCGGGGTCTTGTCGAGCGTCGACTTGATCGCCTCGATGATCTGGCCCACCGGGACGTCGAGCGCACGCCGCACCTCCTCGCTGCTGAGCACGATCGTCTTCGGGAGGCCGGTGAGCATGTCGCGCCCGCGCACCTCGGCCTGCACCTCCTCGCGCAGGTCGAAGGCGCTGCCGACCTCGAGCTTGATCTCCTCGGCCGTCTGCTGGCCGACGAGCAGCTTGTACTCGGTCTTGATGTGACTGATGATCGCTTCGTCCATCTCGTCGCCGCCGACGCGCAGGCTCTGGCTGACCACGATCCCGCCGAGGCTGATCACGGCGACCTCGGTCGTGCCGCCGCCGATGTCGACGATCATGTTCCCCGTCGGCTCGGCAACCGGCAGCCCGGCGCCGATCGCCGCGGCCATCGGCTCCTCGATCAAGTAGGCCTGCCGCGCGCCGGCACTGAGGGTCGCCTCTTCGACCGCGCGCTTCTCGACGCCCGTCACGCCCGACGGGACGCAAACCACGACGCGCGGGTGCGCGAATCGGTGCTGGTGCACCTTCTGAATGAAGTGCCGCAGCATCTGCTCGGTGACGTCGAAGTCGGCGATCACGCCGTCCTTCAGGGGCCGGATCGCGGAGATCGTCCCCGGCGTGCGGCCGAGCATGCGCTTGGCCTCGACGCCGACCGCGTGCACCTCGCCGCTGCGCTGGTCGATCGCGACCACCGACGGCTCCGACAGCACGATGCCGCGACCGCGCACGTAGACGAGCGTGTTCGCGGTTCCGAGGTCGACGGCCATGTCGCGACCGCCGAACCCATTGAAGTAGCCCAGCAGACCCATCGGCCCGACGAGTCTAGCGGCGGCACCGCAAAAGTTCCCTCTTTGCGAACTTCGAGCGGAGGTGCGCGATCCGGCGAATCGGGAAGGGGGCGAACGCATGTCTTCGGACCGGATCAGGACGTACGCACTTGCCGGCGCTGTCGCGGGGATCGCGTGGCGCGCTGCCGAGCCGTCGCTCTAGCGGAGAACGCGGTGCTGCTCGGCGGCTCGCCGGTCATCGACCGCATCCATCCCGACGTTCGGGACGGCCGCTGGCCGCCGCTCACCGGCAACGTGCGCGCGATCGGCGTCTCTGCGTCGGGGCACGTGCTCTACGCCCTGCTTCTCGGCGCGTTGGCACGTGTCATGTCCGGCCGCGCGGAGAGAAGGTCACGATGGCCCGTTCCGAGATTGCCGTAGCCGCTCCGCCGGAGGCGGTCTGGGCCGTGCTCGCCGACGCGGGCGCGTACGGCGAGTGGGTCGTCGGCACCCGGCAGGTCACGCTGGCCGACGCGGCCTGGCCCGAGGTCGGCTCGACCCTCGAGTACGAGATCGGGATCGACCCGGTGAGCGTTCGCGACACCACGAGGGTCGTCGAGGCCGAGCCGCCGCGCCTGCTCGTCCTGCTTGCCCAGGCCCGGGAGCTGGGCGCGATGACGATCCGCGTCGAGCTAGTGTCCAGCGGCGACGGCACCCACGTGGTGCTCGACGAGCGGCCCGCCGAGGGGCTGCTCGACACGCTCCACAACCGGCTCTCCGACTCGGCCCTGAAGGCGCGGAACGACCTCGCGCTCGGGCGGCTGCGACGACTGGCCGAGGACCGCGCGTGAGCCGGCCGGATCCCGACGCGACGCTCGTCGTCGCAGGCGCGACCGGCCACGTCGGCAGCGCGCTCGTGCGCCGGCTCCTCGACGACGACCGGCACGTTCGCTGCATCGCGCGCGACGCCTCGCGGCTGCCGGCGGGCGTCGAGGCCGTCGAAGGCGACCTGCGCGAACGCTCGACCGCGGACGACGCGCTGGTCGAGGGCTGCGTCGCCTACTTCCTCGTCCACGCACTCTCGGCCGGCGGCACACTCGCCGACGAGGAGCAGCTCGTCGCCCGCACGTTCGCCGAGGCCGCTCGCGACGCGCGCGCGGCGCGGATCGTGTACCTCGGGGGGCTGGTCGACGAGGACGAGCCCGAGCTCTCGGACCACATGGCGAGTCGGGTCGAGGTAGGCCGGACGCTTGCCGCCTCGGGCGTGCAGACCGTGGAGCTCCGCGCCTCGATCGTGCTCGGCGACGGCAGCTTCTCCTTCGAGCTGATCCGCAGGCTCGTGGACACGCTGCCGGTGATCGTGCTTCCGAGCTGGGCCGACAACCTCGCCCAGCCGATCGCGCTGGACGACGTCGTCTCGTACCTCGTCGCGGCCGGCGAGGCCGAGCTCGAAGGCGACCGAGTCTTCGAGATCGGCGGCGCCGAGCAGATCACGTACAGCCGGCTCGTCGAGGAGTACGCGGACGCGGTTGGCGCGCGCCGGCCCAGCGTCTCGGTGCCGGTGCCCGACGCCGCGGCCGACCTCGCCGTGGCGGTCGCTCGCCCGGCCGCGAGCGAGCTCCCCGGCGACGCCCAGGAGGCGCTGAAGCTGTTCGAGAGCCTGCGCCACACGACGGTCGTGCGCGACCACCCTGCCGACGAGCTCGGCGTCACACCGGTCGGCGTGAAGGCCGCGATCGCAGCCGCGCTCTAGGGTCGGCTCCATGCGCATCGGCTACGCATGCGTGAACACGCAGCTCCCGTCGTCCGCGCGCACCGTGCGGCTTGCGAACGCGACGCCCGAGCGCCTGCTCGAGCTGGCGGATGCCAACCTCGATGCGCTCGAGGCGATCCTGCGCTGGAACGACGCGCACGGGATCCAGGTCTTCCGGGTGACCTCCAACCTGATCCCGCTGGCCTCGCACCCGGTCAACACGGTCGCCTGGTGGGACGAGCTCGAAGGGCGCTTCGCCGAGCTGGCCGACCTCGTCGCGCGCACGGGCGCGCGGCTGTCGACGCACCCCGGCCAGTACACCGTCCTGTCGTCGCCGCGCGAGCCCGTGGTCTCCGCGTCGGTCGCCGAGCTCGAGTACCACGACCGGCTGCTCTCCGCACTCGGGCTCGACCGCTCGCACAAGATCGTCCTGCACGTCGGCTCCGGCGCCGCAGAACCCGAAGCCGCCGCGCGGCGCTTCTCGGCCGGCTTCGCCCGTCTGTCCCCGGGCGCGCAGGCGAGGCTCGTGCTCGAAAACGACGAGCGCTGGCCGCTCGACCGAGTCCTGCCCCTCGCGGCGGAGCTCGGCACCCCGGTCGTGTTCGACGCCTTCCACCACGAGCTCGCGCCCAGCGCCGAGGACCTCGCTGTCCGGGACGCGGTCCTCGCCGCGGCCGAGACGTGGCGGCCCGACGACGGCAGGCAGGAGGTGCACTTCTCGACCCAGGAGCCTGGCAAGCGCCCCGGGGCGCACGCCGAGTCGCTCGACCTCCACGCCTTCGAGGCCTTCGTCGAGGCGGTCGGCGACTTGCCGCTTGACTGCGTGCTCGAGGTCAAGGACAAGGAGCAGTCTGTGCTCCGCGCGCGCTCGGCCGTTTCTGCAGACGTGACGTAAGAACTCGGCCGCGGGCCGCACCAAGTCCTCCGACAGGCATTCGATCAGGAGGACTTCATGCCCTACGGAAGCTGGATCAACGACCTTCCGACCTCGTTCTTCCTCACCGTGCACATCGCGGCGTTCGCGATCGGCACGGGCTTCGCCTGGCTCGCCTACCGGCGCGACCTGCGGCTGCTGGGCACCGCGTTCTCGCTCTTCGGCGCGGCCGAGCTCGTCTACATGACCTACCACCTCGACTGGACCGTCTTCCTCTTCGCGCACACGATCGCCGAGGTGCTGGACCTCAGTGCCTTCGTGCTCGTCTTCGCGGGGGCCGTCCTCTCGGTCGTCCGAGGGCCCGCGCTCGCGGCGCAACGGTCGTGAGGCGGCTGCTCCTTCCGGCGCTGGCGCTCGCCGCGGCGGCGGCGGTCGTCGCGGGCTGCGGCGGCAAGAGCACCGCGACGCCGGTGGCGACCAACCAGGTGCAGATGGCGAAGAGCTATCGCTTCGACCCGGACGTGGTCCGGATCAAGGCCGGCGAGACCGTGACGTGGACGAACAAGGACAACTTCACGCACACGGTCAGGGTCGACGGCCAGCCCGACCACAAGGTGGGCCGCGGCGACAGCGTCTCGATCACCTTCGACAAGCGCGGCACCTACCACTACGAGTGCACGCTCCACAGCCACGACATGAAGGGGACGGTGATCGTCGCGTGACCCGCGGGGCCGCCCGTACCGATGTCGTAATCCTCGCCTGCGCGATCAGCGCGGGCATCCACGCGGCCCTCGCGCCGGAGCACTTCGCCGAAGGCGTCGGTGCCGGCACGGGCTTCGTGGTCTCGGCGGTGCTGCTCGCGGCGCTCGCGGCGATCCTCTCCCTCCGCCCGAGCGAGGCAGCGCGGGCAGCCACCGCCCTGGTTTTCGTCGGGCTGCTGGCCGCTTACGCGCTGGTGATCGTCACCGGCGTCCCGTACCTGCACCCCGAGCGCGAGGCCGTGGAAGGCCTGGCGCTCTTCACCAAAGCCGTCGAGGCGGTCGGGCTGGCGCTTGCAATCGGCCCGTTGCGGCTCTTCCCGGCACCACTTCAAGCGAAAGGAACACCGACATGAGCTCCATCCCGACTCAACCCGCGCGATCCATCCCGCTCGCATTGACGGCCCTCGTCGCGCTCTTCAGCGCCCTCGTCGCGCTCGCCCTCTCCGGCGGCATGAACATGGCGCAGGCCCACGGCAACGCGCCCGCGGCGATGGCGATGCATGGCCACGGCCAGTCGCTGACACCGAAGGCCGTCGCGCTGCGCCAGGACATGCGCAAGCTCTGGGAGGACCACATCACCTGGACGCGGCTGGCCATCATCGGCCTCGAGGGCGGGACCCCGGACACCGATGCGACCGTCGCACGGCTGCTGCGCAACCAGGTCGACATCGGCAACGCGTTCAAGCCCTACTACGGCGCGAAGGTGGGCGACGCCGTCACGAGCCTGCTGCGCGAGCACATCCTCATCGCAGCAGACCTGATCGGCGCGGCCAAGGCCGGCGACAACGCGAAGCTCGCCGACGCGCAGGCCCGCTGGGACGCGAACGCCGATCAGATCGCGGCCGCGCTCCACAGCATCAACCCGCGCTTCTGGAAGCTCGGGGCGATGAAGGCCGAGATGCACCGGCACCTGGAGCTCACGACGCAGGAAGCCGTCGCGCGTCTGCAGGGGGACTGGACGGGCGACGTCGCCGCGTACGACCGCGTGCACGTCCACATCCTGCACATGGCCGACACGCTCTCCGAGGGGATCATCCACCAGTTCCCCCGGCGCTTCGGCCACAGGTAAGGACCGCGGGCGGGGCGACACGAAGGAAGCATGAGAACCGAGACGACAGCGGCGCCGACGGGGGACGAGGTCTCCCGTTGGCGCCGCGACCAGCTCCTGGCCGCGGGGTTCGGCCCGCAGCTCGCGAGCGCGATCGCGCGGAGCCGCGGCTACGACCTCCACGCGCTGATCGAGCTGGTCGAGCGGGGGTGCCCGCCGTCGCTCGCGGCTCGCATCCTGGCGCCGCTCGACCGGGACGAGGCGGCGTGACCGAGCTCGGCACGGCTAGCGTGAGGCTCGTGGGACAGCCTTTGCAGGCAGCGGTGCTGCCCGAGGCCGGTCGGCTCGACCCGGAGTCGCGCACGTGGCTGGACGGGCTCCGGGGCAGGGACGAAGACACGGTCGCGCGACTGCACGCTTTGCTGCTACGGGCCGCGCGGTTCGAGGTTGCCAGGCGCAAGCCGCTCCTGCCGCACGTCCGCGGCGGCGATCTCGACGACCTCGCCGAGCAGGCCGCGGACGACGCGCTGGTAAGCGTGCTGCGCCGGCTCGACGACTTCCGCGGCGCGAGCCGCTTCACGACGTGGGCGTACAAGTTCGCCCTCTACGAAGCAGCGGTGAAGCTGCGCAAGCGCGCCTGGCAAGGCCGCGAGGTGCCGCTCGAGCCGGAGGGTTGGAGTGTGCTGTCGAGTGCCGGGCTCGCGCCGGAGGCCGAGGCCGAGCAGAGCGAGCTGATGGCGGCCCTGCAGTCGACGGTCGAGAACGTGCTCACGCCTCACCAGCGCCGCGTGCTCGTCGCGCTGGCCGTGAACGGCGTGCCGATCGACGTGCTCGCGGAGCGACTCGGCACCAACCGCGGCGCCCTCTACAAGACCTTGCACGACGCGCGCCGAAAACTGCGACGCGAGCTGACCGCCCAGGGATTCGAACTTCCGGAGGAGAGATGAAGCCAACCGATCGTGACGAGGCCGTTCGCAGGTTGCTCGGGCCGGCAGAGCGGGAGCTCAGCTGCGACGAGTGCTTCGAGCACCTCGACCGCTACGTCGAGCTCGAGCTGGCGGGTGCCGACGCCGACGCGGGCGTCCCGGGTCTCCGCGCCCACCTCGCCGGCTGCCCCGCCTGCCGCGAGGAGCACGACAGCCTGCTCGCGCTCGTCACCGCCGATCAGCCGAAGCCGTAGACGCCCGCGAACCGTTCGGCCAGCAGCCGCACCAGCAGCGCGGCGGGTAGGCCCACGACGTTGAGGTAGTCGCCCTCGATCCGCTCGACCAGCGAGGCGCCGAGGCCCTGGATCGCGTACGCGCCCGCGCGGCCCTCCCACTCGCCGCTCGCGACGTAGTTCGCAAGGTCGCGCGCGTCGAGCGGGCGAAACGTGACCCGCGTCACCTCCTGGTGCACCTCCTCCCAGCCGGGTGTCAGGAGCGCGAGGCCCGAGACCACTTCGTGCGTCGTCCCGGCGAGCGCCTCGAGCATCTGCTCGGCGTCGCTGCTGTCGGCCGGCTTGCCGAAGACGCGCCCTCCGCAGAGGACCTCGGTGTCGCAGCCGAGCACTGGACGGTCGCCGGCGATCTCCCGCACCGAGCGGGCCTTGCCGATCGCATGGGCGACCGGATCGCCGTCGAGCTCCTCGTAGCTCGGCGGGACGACCTCGAACGGAATCCGGAGCTGCTCGAGAATCTCGCGCCGGCGCGGCGACGTGGAGGCCAGGACGAGCGGCGGAGCAGGCGGCGCGCTCACGCGGCCTTGCGCACGCGCCAGATCTCCTCGGAGGGCCACTTCCGCGCCCAGTCCGGCTGCGGCAGCGCGTCGTAGCGGTGCCGCTCCGCGCCCTCCGGCGCCTGGAGCTCGATCAGGTCCTCGACCTCGAGCCCGTTGGCGCGAAAGAGGCGGATCCATTCTCCGTAGCCGAGGTGGAAATCGATGCCGTCGTCGTCGGGCCACTCGAAGCGGTGCATGCCGAAGTACGGCCGCCGCAGCTGCTCGTCCGGCGGGACCTCCTGCTCCTGCGCGGCGAGCATGAAGATCGTCCCGTTGACCAGAAAGACGAGCTCCCCACCGGGCCGCAACAGTCGCGCGGCTTCGGGGATCCAGAGGTAGGGGTCGGCCCAGATCGAGGCGCCGTACTCCGAGACGGCGAGATCGAACGATGCGTCCGGCAGCGGCACGTCCTCCGCGCTCGCCTCGAGCAGCGCGAACTCGAGGCCCGACTGCGCTTGCATCGCGCGCGCGGTCTCGAGCTGCGCCGGCGTGATGTCGATCCCCGTCACCCGCGCGCCGCGCCTCGCGAGCCAGGCGGAGATGTAGGCCGTGCCGCATCCGAGCTCGAGCACGTCCTTGCTCGCGACGTCCGGCAGCGCATGCACCTCGGCCTCCGGGATCTGCCAGACGCCCCAGGTGATCTCCTCCTGCGACCAGGCGCGTTCGGCGTTCTGCGCGTACTCGGGCGCCAGCGCCGTCCAGGCCTCGCGGTTCTGCTGCGCGTGGTCGCTCAACGTCACGCTTTCCGCACCTTCCAGATCTGCTCCATCGGCCAGCTCCGAGCCCAGGCGGTCTCCTCCGCCGAGCGGTACGTGGAGGCGGCTCCGTCGGGCGGCTGGACCTCGATCAGATCCTCGATTGCGAAGCCGGTCCGGCGGAAGAGCCGGATCCACTCGCCCATCGGGATCATGAACTCGACCGAGCCCTCCGGCGTCTCCCAGCGGTGCAGATCGAAGTACGGCCGCTGCAGCCGCTGGGAGATCGTGTCCGCCTCTTCGTCAAAGCAGAGCCACTCGATCGGCGCGCCGCCGCTGAATGCGAAGAGACCGCCGGGCCGCAGCACCCGAGCGACCTCGGGGACGAAGAGGTAGGGGTCGGCGAAGGTCGGCGCGCCCCAGTCGGCCATGACGACGTCGAACGACGCGTCCTCGAGCGGCATCGCCTCGGCGCTTGCGTGCAGCAGCGGGAACTCCAGGCCCGCTTCAGCGTTCGCGGCACGCGCCCGCTCGAGCCGCGCCTCCGAGTTGTCGAGCCCGACTGGGCGGGCGCCGGCACGCGCAAGCGAGCGTGACCACTCCGCGGCGCCGCAGCCCAGCTCGAGCACGTCCTTGCCCGAGACGTCGCCGAGCACCTGCAGCTCGGACTCGGGGATCTGCCAGAGGCCCCACGCCATGCCGCGCTCGATGAACCGGGCGTTGCGCTCGTCGTACTCGGCACTCTGGCCGTCCCAGAACTCCCGGTTCCTGCGCGCGTGCTCGGTCAGCTCAGG
>JBIOZO010000111.1:0-8346 GCA_044871215.1 Gaiellaceae bacterium
TCGTCCAGAAGTCCGGCTCGCACTTCAGCTTCGAGGAGGAACGGCTCGGCCAGGGACGGCAGAACGCAACCGCTTTCCTGCGCGAGCACCCCGACGTGACGCAGCAGGTGCTGCTCCGGCTCCAGGCACTCGCCGGTCCCGAGCAGATCGTCTCGGCGCGACTCCTGCCCGAGGTCGGAGCGGTCGAGCCGAACGGCAAACCGGCGCCCGAGGAGGCCGAAGAGGTCGAGGCGGCGTCCGAGGCAAAGGTCGCCTCGAAGACCTAGGTGGAGCGCGACGACCCGCGCACCGCGGCTCTCGCAAAGGCCACGCGGGCCCTGGCGAGGCGGGAGCACTCGCAAAGGACCCTTCGCGAGCGCCTGCTGCGCGCGGGGGTGAGCTTCGAGGATGCGGATGCCGTGATCGCCGAGCTTCGCGAAGCCGGGCTCGTGGACGATGGCCGCTTCTCACAGGAGCGGGCGCGCGTGCTGGCGGAGCGGGGGAAGGGCGACGCGGCAATCCGGTTCGAGCTCGAACGGGCGGGCGTCGGCGCGGACGACGTCGAGCAGGCGCTGGCGAGCCTCGAATCCGAACCGGAGCGCGCTGCGGCCCTCGTCTCACGCCGCGGAGCCAGCCTGGCGACCGCGCGTCTGCTCGCCGGCCGGGGCTTCGACGAGGACGTCGTTGCGGCCCTCGTTGCGCCTGACGGGTGACCGGCGTTAAGATACGTGAGCTTCATTCGACATTTTGCCTGCATCTGACACGTTTCCCGAATCGGACCCCATTGACCTTCAACCAGACCACCACCAGCGCGAGAGAGGGGAGCTGACGGCGGCGCCAGATCGACGCTGAGCCGCCCTGGCGAGGCACGCGCGTCTCGCCGCCCCCGATTCGAGCATGTCCCGGTGCAAGCGGTGCGGGATGAGCACCGCGTTCCGGCGCGGACAACGGTTCCCGGCCAGGCCACAGGCCCGGCCCGACAGTGGGAGCGCGCATGGTCGTCGTCATCGGGATCCTCATCGGGCTCGCCCTAGGAGCCGGCGTTGCCTTCCTGTCGCTGTACGCCTTCGCGGGGTCGCGCCTCGCCGCCGCGCGCCGAACCCGGCAGCTGCTCGTGACCGAGGCCAAGCGCGAAGCCGACGTGATGCGCCGGGAGGCCCAGAGCGAGGCCGACGCGCTGCGCCGCGAAGGCCAGATCGAGGCGAGGGAAGCATTGGTCAAGCTCCGTGGCGAGATCGAGCAGGAGGTCGCCGAGCGGCGCGCGGAGGTCCTGAAGATCGAGGAGCGCGTGCTCGCGAAGGAGGAGGACATCGACGCCAAGCTGACGGAGCTCACCCGTCGCGAGCAGGGCGTCTCGGATCGCGAGATCCACACGAGGCAGCTCCAGGACGAGCTCAAGGAGGCTCGCGACTCGCAGCTGACGGAGCTCGAGCGCATCTCGGGCATGACCGTCAACGAGGCGAAAGCGCACTTGCTCGATCGCTCGGAGGAGCTCGTCCGGCACGAGCTCGCGCGCCGCGTCCGTCAGGCCGAGGAGGAGGCGCGAGGCGAGGCGAAGCGGCGGGCGCGCAACCTCGTCGCCGACGCACTACAGCGGGTCGCCGCGAACCATGCCTCCGAGACGACCGTCTCGCTGATCGAGCTGCCCACGGACGACATGAAGGGCCGGATCATCGGACGCGAGGGGCGGAACATCCGCGCGCTGGAGCACCTGACCGGGGTCGACGTGATCATCGACGACACGCCGCAGGCAGTCGTGCTCTCGTCGTTCGACGGCATCCGTCGCGAGGTCGCGAAGCTGACCCTCTCGAAGCTGATCGAGGACGGCCGCATCCATCCAGCCCGGATCGAGGAGATGTACTACCAGTCCAAGGCGGAGATCGACGACACGATCCGGCAGGCGGGCGAGCAAGCGGTCTTCGAGGCGAACTGCGGCGAGGTGCACGAGGAGCTCGTGAAGATCCTGGGACGGCTCCGCTACCGGACGAGCTACGGCCAGAACGTGCTCAAGCACACGCTCGAGGTCGTCCACCTCGCCGGGATCATGGCGGCCGAGCTGCAGGCGAGCGTCAAGACGGCGCGCCGCGCGGCGCTGCTGCACGATCTCGGCAAGGCGCTGACGCACGAGGTCGAGGGGTCGCACGCACTGCTCTCCGCGCAGTACGCGCGGCGCTACGGCGAGTCTCCGGCGGTCGTGCACGCGATCGAGGCGCACCACTACGAGGTGGAGCCGCAGACCGTCGAAGCCGTGCTCTTGATCGCGGCAGACGCGATCTCCGCCTCGCGTCCGGGAGCGCGCGGCGAGAGCCTCGAGAGCTACATCAAGCGCCTCGAGGCCCTCGAGGGCGTCGCGGCTCGCCACAACGGCGTCGAGAAGGTCTACGCGCTCCAGGCGGGCCGCGAGATCCGCGTGATCGTCAAGCCGAAGGAAATCGACGACGACGCGGCGGTTCTGTTGTCACACGAGATCGCCCGGGAGATCGAGGCTCAGCTCGAGTACCCCGGGCAGATCAAGGTGACGGTGATCCGCGAGTCGCGCGCTATCGAGTTCGCGAAGTAGGCGCCTGGGAGCGCCGCGCGGGGCGCGCGGGACCTCACTTTCGGCGAAGACACATCGCGGGGCGAGCTAGCCTGTCGCCGTGCGCAGCTACCACGTCACCACCTTCGGCTGCCAGATGAACGCCCACGACTCCGAGCGGATCAAGGGGATGCTCGAGGAGCTCGGGCTCGGTGAGGCGCGGGCGCAGGACGAAGCCGACGTACTGGTCTTCAACACCTGCACGATCCGGGAGAAGCCCGACCAGCGGTTCGCCGCGCACCTCGCTCAGGCGAGGGCACTCAAGGAGCGTGACCCACGCGTGGTGATCGCCGTAGGCGGCTGCTACGCCGAGGCCCAGCGCGAGCGGCTCTTCAGCCTCTATCCATACGTCGACGTGGCGTTCGGACCCGGCTCGATCCCGCACCTGGGCAAATGGCTCGGCGCGGGCGGCGAAGGCGTCCCGAGCGGCGCATTCGGGACCGGCGAGGAGCGCGCTTTCGCCGGTCGGCTGCCGCTCCACCGCGAGCGGCGTTTCCAGGCCTGGGTGCAGATCTCGATGGGCTGCAACTCGGTGTGCTCGTACTGCATCGTTCCGTCGGTCCGCGGCCGCGAGGTCTCACGGCGCCCCGGCGAGATCCTCGCCGAGGTCGAGGGCCTCGCGCGCGCGGGAGTGAAGGAGCTGACGCTGCTCGGCCAAAACGTGAACTCGTACGGCCGCGACGTCGGCAGCGACTTTGCGGAGCTGCTGCGAGCCTGCGACGCGGTCGAGGGGATCGAGCGGATCCGCTTCACGAGCCCGCACCCGAAGGACTTCCGCGCACCGGTGATCGCCGCGATGGCGGAGTGCGCCTCCGTCTGCGAGCACGCGCACCTCCCGCTCCAGTCGGGCTCGACGCGCGTGCTGAAGGCGATGCGCCGCACCTACTCACGCGAGCGCTACCTCCGCCTCGTCGCTGAGCTGCGGGGCACCATCCCCGACCTGGCGCTGACCACCGACCTGATCGTCGGCTTTCCTGGCGAGACGGACGCCGAGTTCGAGGAGACCATCACTGCGGTCGAGGAGGTCGGCTATGACGGCGCCTTCACGTTCGTCTACTCGCCCCGTCAGGGCACGGAGGCGGCCACGATGGCCGACCAGGTGCCTGAGGAGGTCAAGCGGGAGCGGATCGAGCGGCTGATCGAGGTCGTCCAGCGGGTGGCCGAGGCGCGCAACCTCGAGCGTGTCGGAGGCGTCGAGGAGGTGCTCGTCGAGGGCCCGAGCCGGAACGACGCGGACGTCCTGCGCGGCCGCACCCGCCGCAACACGACGGTCAACTTCGCCGGCACTGCCGCGCCCGGGGAGCTCGTACCGGTCACGATCGAGGGCGCGACCTCGACGACGCTCAAAGGCACGCAGCTCGCAGCCGTTGCCGCCTAGCCGCGACCTCACCTGGGACGGTTGCCTGAACGTCCGCGAGCTCGGTGGCCTACCGACCGCCGGCGGCGGCGAGACGCGCACCGGCTCGATCGTCCGCGCCGACAGCGTCCATCAGCTGAGCGAGGAAGGCTGGCAGGCGCTAGTCGACCACGGAATCCGCACCGTGATCGACCTCCGCGGTGACCACGAGCGCGAGGACGACCCGCCGGCCGAGTTACCGGTCGAAGTCGTACACGTGCCGTTCATGGAGGCGAGCGAGGCGGAGTGGGAGGAGATCACCGAGGAGATCGAGGCAGCCTCGGCCGCCGCGCCGGACGTGGCGACCTCGACGCGTGACGTCTACCTGATCTTCCTCGAGCGCTTTCAGGCCAACGTCGCCAGAGCCGTCAAGGCTGTTGCGGACGCATCGCCAGGCGGGATCGTCATCCACTGCGTCGGCGGCAAGGACCGCACGGGGCTGCTTGCCGCGTTCCTGCTCCACATTGCCGGCGTCGACGAGGACGTGATCGTGGCCGACTACGCGTACAGCGAGGAGCGACTGCTGCCGCGGCACGAGCAGTGGTTCGCGGCTGCGGAGAGCGACGAGGAGCTGGAGCGCCTGAAGCGGATCGCCCAGACGCCCGCGGCCTCGATGAGGGGCGTCTTTGCGGAGCTAGAGCGGCGGTATGGCGGGATCGAGGGGTACCTGCGCAAGGCCGGCGTGAGCGACGCCGAGCTCGAGCGCGCGCGCTTGCGCCTGCGTGGCTGACGTTCTAGCGATGTTCGGCCCGACCGCCTCGGGCAAGAGTGCGGTTGCCGAGGAGGTCGCCCGCCTGATCCCGGCCGAGCTGGTCTCGGCCGACGCGATGCAGGTCTACCGCGGACTCCCGGTCCTGACGAACCAGTCCGACGCGCGGCTCGTCGGTTACCTCGGCCTCGACGAAGAGGGTTCGGTCGCCGACTACCAGCAGCGGGCCCACGAGGCGGTTGACGAGATCCTGGCCGCAGGCAGCACTCCCGTCGTCGTGGGCGGCACCGGTCTTTACCTGCGCGCGGCAATCGCGGATCTCGAGCTGCCGCCGCCCCCGGCCGCGGGCGCGCGCGAGCGGCTGGAGGAGCGCTACGACGAGCTCGGGCCGGAGGGGGCGCACGAGCTGCTCGCCGAACGGGACCCGGCCGCCGCCGCCGCGGTACACCGGAACGACCGTCGGCGCGTCGTCCGCGCGCTCGAGCTGGCGGAGGCCGGCATGAGCCTCAGGGCCGGCGAGGACCGGCTCTGGAGCGGGGAGACACGTCATCCCACGATGATCGTCGGCCTCGAGGTGCCGCCCGCAGAGCTCGAGCGGCGGATCGAGGAGCGGACGCGCGAGATGTTCGAGCGGGGGGTGGAGGACGAAGTCGCGCGGGCGATCGATGGCCCGATCTCGGCGACCGCCCGCACGATCTTCGGGCTCGAAGCGGTCGCCGAGCTGCCGCGCGAGGAGGCGATCGAGGCGATCGTGTACCGGACGCGCCGCTACGCCGCGTACCAGCGCAAGTGGATGCGGCGGATCCCCGGGCTCGTGACTGTGAACGCCTCGCGACCGCCGGGCGAGGTCGCGCAGGAGATCGTCGACCGGCTTGGTAGCGTGGCCGGGTGAAGCTCGCGAAGTGGCACGGCCTCGGCAACGACTACCTGCTCGTCGAGCGCTCAGACCTTCCCGTGCCGCTGACGCGCGAGCGTGTCAGGCGGATCTGCGACTACCACTTCGGCGTCGGCTCGGACGGGATCCTGGAGGTGGTTTCGGCGAGCGGCGACACGGCGGAGGTCGTGATCTGGAACCCGGACGGCTCGATCGCCGAGCTCTCCGGCAACGGCACGCGTATCGCAGCGCGCTGGCTCGCCCGGCGCGCCGACGCCGACTCGGTGCGCATCGTCGTCGGCCCGCGCGAGGTCGGCGCGACGATGCGAGGCGAGGTCGAGGTCGAGCAGGAGATGGGCGTTGTCGAAGTCGGCGAGCCGGAGAAGATCGACGTCGACGGCGAGCAGGTCGAGCTGACGACGGTGTCGGTGGGCAACCCACACGCGGTCGTCCGGCGCGAGCCTGATCGCACCGAGCTTTTGCGACTCGGGCCGCTGCTCGAGAACCACGAGCGGTTCCCAGAGCGCACGAACGTCCAGCTGGTTCGCGTCGACGGCGAGCACGACATCAGCGTCGGCGTGTGGGAACGCGGGGCGGGGGAGACGCTCTCGTCGGGCACGAGCGCCGTCGCGGCAACGGCTGCCTGCATCGCGAACGGCTGGTGCGAGAGCCCGGTGACGGTGCACCTGGCCGGTGGCGAGCTGCGGGTGGCGCTCGAGGACGGGCGGGCGACGCTCACCGGCCCGGCGGAGGAGATCTGCACGGTCGAGCTCGCCGCGGAGTTCCGGTTGTGAGGTTCGCGAAGCGGCTCGACCAGGTGCCGCCGTACCTGTTTGCCGAGCTCGAGCGGAAGATCGCCGAGAAGCGCAGCGAAGGCGTAGACGTGATCAGCCTCGGCATCGGCGACCCCGACCTGCCGACGCCGCAGGTCGTCGTCGACGCGCTGGCCGAGGCCGCGCGCGACCCCGGCACACACCAGTACCCGACCAACCACGGCTCGGACGAGTTTCGCCAGGCCGCTGCCGGCTTCTACCGCGAGCGGTTCGGCGTCGAGGTCGACCCCGCCTCCGAGGTCGTGCCCGCGCTCGGCGGCAAGGAGGCGGTCGGCCACATCGCAATGGCGCTGCTCGACCCGGGCGACGTCTGCCTTTCACCGGATCCCGGCTACCCGCCCTACACCTCTGGGCCGCTGTTCTCGGGCGCCGACGTGCACTACCTGCCGCTACGCGCCGAGCGCGGGTTCCTGCCCGACCTCGAGTCGATCCCCGCGGATGTCCTCGAGCGCGCAAACCTGCTCTTTCTCGACTACCCGAACAACCCGACCGGAGCGGTGGTCGAGCCGGGCTACTTCGAGCGCGCCGTCGAGCTCGCCCGGGCGAACGACCTCGTGATCGTGCACGACAACGCCTATTCCGAGCTCTGCTACGACGGCTACAGGGCGCCGAGCTTCCTCGAGACGCCGGGCGCGAAGGAGGTCGGCGTCGAGATCTTCTCGCTCTCGAAGGGCTGGAACATGACCGGCTGGCGCGCCGGCCTCGTCTCGGGCAACCCGGAGGTGGTCGAGCGCTACCGGCAACTGAAGACCAACCTCGACTCCGGCATGTTCGAGGCGGTTCAGCACGCGACCGCTGTCGCACTCACGGACGCACGCGAGTTCCCGCGCGAGATGTCGGCGGTCTACGAGCGCCGGCGCGATCTGCTCGCCGCGGCGCTGGCGGCAATCGGGCTCGAGGTCGAGCCGCCACAGGCGACGCCCTACTTCTGGGTGCCGGTGCCCGAGGGCCACGACTCGGCCTCGTTCACGGAGCTCGTGCTCGAGCAAGCCGGCGTCGTCGTCTCGCCGGGCCCGTCGTTCGGCCCGAGCGGCGAAGGCTTCGTGCGGCTCTCCCTGACGGTGCCGGACGATCGGCTCGAGGAGGCCGCCGGGCGGATCGAGTCCACGCTGCGGAGCGGCATAATCCAGGCGTGACGACCCGTCAGCCCGATCCTGCGCCGGGTGCGGAGCCCGAGCGCGGGTTCGTGCTCGCCGCTCCGCCGAAAGGCGTCGACCCGGTTCTCGCGGAGCTCCGCGAGCTCTCGCGGACCGCGGGCGTCGAGCCGGTGGCCGAGCTCGTCCAGCACCGCGAGCGGCCCGATCCCCGCACCTACGTCGGCAAGGGCAAGCTCGAGGAGCTGAAGGAGTCGTTCAAGCGCTCCGGCGCCGAGTCGCTGATCGTGGACGACGAGCTCTCGCCGGTGCAGCAGCGCCAGCTTGAGGACGCGCTGCAGGCTCGCGTCGTGGATCGCACGCAGCTCATCCTCGACATCTTCGCCCAGCACGCCGTCAGCGCGGAGGGCAAGCTCCAGGTCGAGCTGGCGCAGCTCGAGTACAACCTGCCGCGCATGCGCGGCCTGTGGAAGCACCTCGAGCGCCTCGGCGGTGGAGTGGGGACGAGGGGTCCCGGCGAGAGCCAGCTCGAGACCGACCGCCGGCTGGCACGGCGGCGCGTCACGCTCCTGCGACAGCGGTTGCGGCAGCTCGCCAAGCAGCGTTCGACCAGGCGGAAGGCGCGGCGCCGCTCGGAGACGCCGACGATCGCGCTGGCCGGGTACACGAACGTGGGGAAGTCCACCTTGCTGAACGCGCTCACCGGCGCGGATGCTTCCGTCGACGACCGCCTGTTCGAGACGCTCGACCCGACCACGCGCGGGTTCGACGTCGAGGGCCGGCGCTACCTTGTTACGGACACGGTCGGCTTCATCCGCCGGCTGCCGCACCAACTGGTCGAGGGCTTCGCGGCGACGCTCGAGGAGACGCTCGTCGCAGACCT
>JBIOZO010000112.1:0-3696 GCA_044871215.1 Gaiellaceae bacterium
CCCCCACGTTTCTTCTGAGAGGCTACGCAGCGGCGTGAACGACGATCTTCGACAGCGGCTCGGAAATCTCGGCGGCCTGGCGATCGCCCTCGTCGCGTGGACGTTCTACGCCGTCTACTTCTCGCCCACGCACGGGTGGGTCTTCTTCTTCCAGCTGACCGTCAACGGGATCATCCTCGGCAGCGTCTACGCGCTCATCGCGCTCGGCTACTCGATGGTCTACGGGATCCTCAAGCTGCTGAACTTCGCGCACGGCGACGTCTACATGATCGGCGCGTTCATCGGCTTCGGGGTGCTCACGCTGCTCGGCGGCCCGCTCAACCCGGCGATCCCCGTCGCGCTACTCGTGCTCTGCATGTTCGTGGTGGCGATGCTCGGTTCGGGCTTCCTCGGCCTCGCCATCGAACGCTTCGCCTACCGGCCGCTGCGCGACGCGCCCCGGATCGCGCCTCTGATCTCGGCGCTCGGCGTCGCCTTCTTCCTCGAGAACTCGGCGCTGCTGCTCTTCGGCTCGCAGTTCCGGAACTACGACGGCTTCGACCTGATCAGCTACAACGGCATCCACGTCGGCGGCGACAGCGGCGTCTTCATCCAGTACCTCGGCCTGATCGTGATCGTCGGCGCGGTGCTCCTGATGTTCGCGCTGCTCGCGCTCGTGCACTGGACGCGTCTCGGCAAGGCGATGCGCGCCGTGTCCTTCGACCGCGAGGCGGCGGCGATGATGGGGATCGAGCCCGACCGCGTGATCGCCGCGACGTTCTTCATCGGCTCGGCGCTCGCGGGCGCGGCCGGGGTGATGTTCGGCCTGCTCTTCAGCCAGATCTACCACCTGATGGGCTTCCTGGCCGGTCTGAAGGGGTTCACGGCCGCGGTCGTCGGCGGGATCGGCAGCATCCCGGGCGCCATGCTCGGCGGCCTGCTCGTGGGCCTGATCGAGTCGTGGGCCCGCGGCTACCTGAACGGCAACGTCTCCGACCTGGTCGTCTTCGGGATCCTGATCGGCGTGATGCTCGTGCGCCCGAGCGGGCTCCTCGGCACGCCCGCCCTGCAGAAGGTGTAGCCGGTGAGCGAGAACACACCAGGGATCCCCGGGAGCTCGACCCAGATCGGCGTCGACCAGTGGGTCGAGCGCTCGGACGAGAACATCGAGCGCCGGCGCGGCCTGTGGGGCCGCATCGCGGACCTCTGGGAGCGGCTGCCCGCCGCGGGGAAGCTCGCGTTCCTCACCCCGGCGATCCTCGTGCCTTTCCTGCCCTTCATCAGCGAGGGCAACCTCTTCAACTACGGCCTCTTCATCCTGATCTACGCGCTGCTCGCGCTCGGGCTGAACGTCGTCGTCGGCTTCGCGGGGCTGCTCGACCTCGGCTACGTCGCCTTCTTCGGGTTCGGCGCCTACACCTACGCGTTCCTCTCCGGCACGCACCAGAACAAGGGCCACATCTACACGCACCACTGGGACGCCCAGTGGTCGATCCTCGTGGCGGTGCTGGTCTGCGCCGTGCTCGGCCTCTTCCTCGGCTCGTCCTCGCGACGGCTGCTCGGCGACTACCTCGCGATCGTGACGCTCTTCTTCGGCCAGGCGTTCGTCGTCTTCACCAACGCCGCCGACCCGTACGGGATCACGAACGGCTCGAACGGCCTGGCGAACGTCGACCCGTTGAGCTTCTTCGGCTTCACGATCGACTCGACGCGGGGCTACTACTGGTTCCTGCTCGGCTGCGTCGTCGTGGTGCTGATCGTTCTCTACTGCATCAGCGAGTCGAGGACCGGCCGCGCGTGGAAGGCCTCGCGCGAGGACCCGCTCGCCGCCGAGATGATGGGCATGCCGGTGAACCGGCTGAAGATCATGGCCTTCAGTCTCGGCGCCGCGATCGCCGGCCTTGCCGGGAGCGTCTTTGCGGCGGCTCAGACGGGCGCGTTCCCGCAGAACTTCAGCACGCAGGTCCTGATCCTCATCTACGCGGTCGTGATCCTCGGCGGCACCGGCAGCCTCACCGGGATGATCATCGGGGCGATCGCGATCATCGCCTCCAACCAGGTGCTCGACTCGACCTCGCCGCCGAACGTCGCCCGGGTGCTCTTCTACGCGGCGCTGATCGCGGCCGTCTTCTTCACCATGCGCCGGTCGTGGCCGCGGCTGATCGCCGCGTTCGTCGCGACCGCCGCCTTCGGCCTGATCGTGCACGCGATCGTGGACGCGGTCTGGTCGCGCGGCACCGCGGGTCACGTCACCGAGGGCGGCTTCCTCACCGGGATCATCCGAAACTGGGTGCTGCTGCCGACCAACCCGGGCCGGCTCGCCGTCTATGGCTACCTCCTGATGGTCGTCTGCATCATCGCCGTCGTGCAGCTGAAGGGCTGGTGGCGGCTGGTCGTGCTCGTGCCGACGCTCTACCTGACGGCGTTCGTCTGGGAGAACCTGCTGGTCCAGCAGCCGGCCGTGACGCGCTACGTGCTCTTCGGCGCGCTGCTGATCGCGGTCATGACGATCCGCCCGCAAGGCCTGTTCGGCACCGCGAAGGTGGAGATCGGCTGATGGCCCCGCTGCTCGAGCTCAAGAACGTCTCGAAGGCGTTCGGCGGCCTACAGGTCATCTCGAATCTCGACCTGCATGTGAACGAGCACGAGATCGTCAGCGTGATCGGGCCGAACGGCGCCGGCAAGACGACGCTCTTCAACCTCGTCACGGGCGTCTACGCACCGGAGGAGGGCGACATCCTCTTCGAGGGCGAGTCGATCGTCGGGATGCCGCCGAACAAGATCACGCGGCGGGGCATCGCGCGCACCTTCCAGACCCTACGGCTGTTCCTGAACATGACGGTGAAGGAGAACGTGATGGCCGCGGCCTACGGCCACACCCGCGCCGGGATCGTGCGTTCGGTGCTGCGCACACCCGGGATGCGGCGCGAGGAGCGCGCGATCGCCGCGCTGGCCGAGGAGAAGCTCTCGTTCTTCGGCCAGCGCCTGATGGGCTACCGCTGGAACCAGCCCGCGTACTCGCTCTCGTACGCGAACCGCCGCCGGCTCGAGATCGCCCGCGCGATGGCGACCAACGCCAGGTTGCTGCTGCTCGACGAGCCGGCTGCCGGGATGAACCCGGTCGAGACCCACGAGATCACCGAGTTGATCGGGAAGCTGCGCGAGGATCTCGGCTACACGATCTTCGTGATCGAGCACGACATGCACCTCGTCGAGGGCATCTCCGACCGCGTGATCGCGCTCGACCACGGGATCAAGATCGCGGAGGGCTCCTTTGACGAGGTCGCGACCGACCCGAGCGTCGTCGAGGCCTACCTCGGCCTGCGGGCGGAGGAGGCGTCGTGAGCGACGCGAAGCCGCTGCTCGCGTTCGAGCACGTGGACACCTACTACGGGCAGATCCACATCCTCAACGACGTCTCGCTGCAGGTAGGCGCGGGCGAGCTCGTCTGCCTGCTCGGGGGGAATGCGTCGGGCAAGTCGACGACCCTGAAGACGACCCTCGGCATCGTCCGCCCCCGCAACGGCCGCGTGCTGTTCGACGGTGAGGACCTCGCCGACCGCAACACCAGCTACCGGATCGCCCGCGGGATGGCGATCGTGCCCGAGAACCGCCGGCTGTTCGCGCCGATGAGCGTGCTCGAGAACCTGGAGATGGGCGCGTACCTGCGCGGCGCCGGCGCCAAGGAGGACTTCGAGCGCGTCTACTCGCTCTTCC
>JBIOZO010000113.1:0-2705 GCA_044871215.1 Gaiellaceae bacterium
CCCGGGGGGCGCTCCCGGGCCGCAACTCCTTCTCCCAAGTGGCAAAGCGCGGGTGTGCGGTCATGCCAACGCGCTCGTAGACGCGCGTGGCGCCCGTCAGCGAGTCCGAGTCGACGTGGAGGTCGCAGCCTCGCTTGCCACGCTCGAGCAGCGTGCGGAAGACGTGCCGCAGCAGCGCCGAGGCGATCCCTTTGCCGCGGTAGGGACGACGCGTGCCGAGTGCCGCGACGTAACCGCGCGACGGGTCCTCTTCCGCGTCGGCCCACGCGAACACGTACCCGGCGATGACCTCCCCGTCCCGCGCGAGGAGCGACAGCTCCCTGTCAAACCGCGGTGTGTCGATGAGCCAGTGCCGGAACTCTTCGGGCGTCTCGTCCGTCTCGCCCCAATGGTCGGCGAAGGCTTCGCGGTGCGCGTCGAAAGCGGCCTCGACGTCGAGGTCGGGGTCGAGCTGGTCGATGCGGATGCCGGCCGGGACGTTCGCGGCCGGCGGGACGCCTGCAAAGTCGACGCGCATGAGCTGGAAACGGCGGATCTCGTGGTAGCCGGCCGCCACCAGCAACGCCCCGACGGCAGGCTCGTCGGCGAGCGCGCCAGCGTGGATCACGACCCGCGCGCCGGCCGGCGCGAGCTCGAGGAACCGGTACGCGCGCCGCTCGTTCTCGGCAAGGATCCAGGCGCCCACCCCGCGCCCGTGCCAGGCGAGACCGACCACCCCGAGCGCAAAGACCTCGACGTGCGGAGGGCCGCAGACGAGCGAGAGCCAGGCGCAGATCTCCCCGCCTGGCGCCTCGACGACCGCGACGTCGCGCTCGCGGTCGACGACCGGGTTGCTCCAGTGCCGGAGCACCTGGTCGGTCGACCAGATCGGCGTTCCGAGACGGACACGCGCCTCCTCATTGACGAGCTCGGCCGCACGCTCGGCATCCTCGTCGCGGGCCGAACGCAGGCTGAACCCCTCCGGGAGGCTCACAGCGTCCTCATCGCCGACATCAACAGGACAAGACTCGAAGAGTGATCAACGAGACAGGACGCCAAGAGAGTGCCTGCACCGGATGGAGGAGATCTTCGACCACCGGGCCGGGTAGGTGCCCGCGCTGCTCACGCGAGCGCTCGTCGCGCCGCTTCGTCGAACGGGGTGAGCTCGAGCGGTAGCAGCTTTCGGATCCGTTCTTCGCGTGCGATCGTGGGATTGCGCAGTCCTTCGACCAGCGGTCGCGCGACCGACGCGCTCACCGGCGTGACGAGGTTGAGCCAGAGCGAGGAGAGGTACGGCGTCAGCACGGGGACCTCGACGATCACCGGCTTCCGGCCGAGCAGGGCAGCGATCCGCTCGATCATCTGCCGGTAGGTCATCACCTCCGGCCCACCCGTGTCGTAGCCCTCGCCGTACGTGGCCTCATTGCCGCAGACGCCGGCCAGGTAGCGGGCGACGTCGTCGAGCGCGATCGGCTGCGTCGGGGTCGAGACCCAGCTCGGCGTCACCATGACCGGGAGCCGCTTGACCAAGCCGAGGATGGTCTCGAAGGCGGCGCTCCCCTTGCCGACAATCATGGCCGCGCGCAGTGTCGTCACCGGGACGCCCGCGGAGGCGAGCCGCTGTCCGGTCTCGCGGCGGCTGCGCAGGTGCGGCGACGCGTCGGGGCCGTCGGCGCCGAGCCCGCCCAGGTAGACGATCTGCTGTACGCCTGCGTTTGCCGCCTCGCCCGCGACCGTCTCCGCCGCCGCGCGATCCTGCTCCTCGAAGTCGCGCGCGCCGAGCGAGTGGACGAGGTAGTAGACGACGTCCGCACCTTCCACGGCCGCGGCGACGCCGTCGCCGCTCGCCGCGTCGGCGACCACCCAGCGGGCGCCGGGCTCGTCACGGGCGGTGCGCGAGACCGCGGTCAGCTCATGCTCGGCCAGTAGGGGCACGAGCGCCCGGCCGACGACGCCGGTTGCGCCGAAGACGGCGACGTTCACGAGTCCCGGCTCCGCAGCAGGAGCTCGAAGTAGCGCCGGCTGACCGCGGCATGGAAGGGGCTCTGCCCCTTCGCGTAGAGCATCCCTGTCCACGGCGGTGCACCCGCGCGGGCGGCGAGCCGCGGCAGATACTCCTCGACCATGACGCTGAGCTCCTGCTGATCGCCCTCGGGTCGCTGTGCGAGTGTGACGGCGCCGCCGGCTCGGAGCGCGAGCAATCCACCCTGGATCGCGTGTCGGCAGCTGACCAGCCCGCCGTCGAACGAGAGCTCAGGCGGCCCGAAGGTGAGCAGCGTCGCACCGCCGAGCAGCTTCAGCTTGCCTCCGCCGCCCGTCCAGCTCGCGCGGACGCCGCCGCGGGTGAAGCGGTCGACCGCCTTCCAGTAGGTGACACCGAGCGTGCGGGCGCCGGCCTCGGACGCCTCGACCACGGGCTCCGCCACGAGCACCCGCTGGCGCGACTCGAAGCCGCCGGATTCGAGCATGTGCTCCGATGTCTCCCAGCCGGTCACGCTGCCAGCACCATCGGCGAAGGGTAGTCGGCCCTGCTCGAGCTCTAGCGAAGTGCATCCAACGAGCGCGAGGGCGGAGCCGCGCCGTCAGACGCCCCGGGAGCACCGAGGCTCCCGGGGCGTCCCAGCATCAGTCGTTAGGCGCGAAGGGTACGGCCGCCGTGGCCGCGATCCACAACGAGGCGATAGATCACGAGGAGAACGATGGCGCCGACAATCGCCGTAAGCCAG
>JBIOZO010000114.1:0-3844 GCA_044871215.1 Gaiellaceae bacterium
GGCGGCGACGGCGCGTTCGAGCTCGCCCCGAAGTCGCAGGTCACGGCGCGCGTGGTCGGGTCGGCGCTGGGCGAGAAGATCCGGATCGGCAAGTACCGCCCCAAGTCCGGCTACCGCCGGCACACCGGCTTTCGCGCCAAGCTGTCGCAGATCGAGATCGAGTCGATCGGCGGCGCCTCGAAGCGCTCCGCCCCGGCCAAGAAGGCCGAGCCGGCCGCCGCCGCGAAGGAGGAGACGCCGGCGATGATGCCGCGCGGCTACGAGGACATGACGATCGCCGACATCAACGAGAAGGTCGGCAACTGGACGGGAGACATGGTCGCCGCAGCGCTCGAGTACGAGCGCGCGCACGCCAAGCGCAAGGGCGCGCTCGCGGCGCTCGAAGCGAGGAAGGAACACCTGGATGGCTCATAAGAAGGGACTCGGCTCGTCCCGGAACGGCCGCGACTCGAACCCGAAGATGCTCGGCGTCAAGGTCTTCGACGGGCAGGGCGTCACAGCGGGGACGATCATCGTGCGCCAGCGCGGGACACGCTTCCGCCCAGGCCCCGGCGCGGGCATCGGCCGCGACGACACGATTTTCGCCAAGCGCGACGGCACGGTGGTCTTCAGGACCGCCGGCGAGCGGCGCTTCATCTCCGTCACGGAGTAAGCACGTGTTCCACGACCGGGCCCGCATCCATGTGCAGGCCGGGCGGGGCGGCGACGGGGCGCTCAGCTTTCGGCGCGAGAAGCACGTGCCCAAAGGCGGTCCGGACGGCGGTGACGGCGGTCCCGGCGGCGACGTCGTGCTCGTGGCCGACCCCGACTTGCGCGACCTCTCGAGCTTTCGCGCGCGCCTGTGGTTCAGGGCCGGCAAGGGCGGCGCCGGTGGCGGCAGCGGCAAACACGGCGCCTCGGGCGAGCACGTCGAGCTGCGCGTGCCGGTTGGGACGCAGGTCTTCGACGACGACGAGCAGCTGGTGGCAGACCTGGCGGCGCCGGGCGCGCGGGTCGTCCTGGCGAACGGCGGCGAAGGCGGCCGCGGCAACCGACGCTTCGCGACACCCACGCGCCAGGCGCCGCGCTTCGCGGAGACCGGGATGCCCGGCGACGAGGCCGATTACGAGCTGCGGCTGAAGCTGCTCGCCGATGCCGCGCTCGTCGGGCTGCCGAACGCAGGCAAGTCGTCGCTGCTGGCGCGGATCTCGAACGCCAAGCCCAAGGTTGCCGACTACCCCTTCACGACTCTGCAGCCGGTGCTCGGCACGGTCGACTCGGACGAGCGGCAGCTCGTCGTCGCCGACGTCCCGGGGCTGATCGAGGGCGCCAGCGAGGGCGTCGGGCTCGGACACGAGTTCCTCGCGCACCTCGAGCGCGCGCGCCTGCTCGTCCACCTGATCGATGCCGCCGCGGGGGATCCCGCCGAGGCATTCGCCGCGATCAACCACGAGCTCGAGGCGTACGGCGCCGGCCTCGCCGAGCGGCCGCAGGTCGTCGTCCTCAACAAGCTCGACCTACTGCCCGACCCGCCGGCGTTCCAGCCGGACGACCAGCGCGTGGTGCGCGTCTTCGCGCTCTCGGCCGCGACCGGCGAAGGCGTCGACCTCTTTCGGCGCTCGCTGTTCGAGCTCTGCCCTCCCGCCGAAGCGCCGCAGCTCGACGAGGGCGGACTGCCGCGCTTTCTCGTCTACCGCCCGAAGCCAGACCAGCGCCGTCGTTTCCGCATTTTGCGCACGGAGCGCGGGTTCCGCGTGCACGGCACGCCCGGCTCGGAGGAGGAGCTCGAGCGCGCGTTGCGCGAGGTCGGCGCGAAGGTCGGCGACGAGGTCGAGGTCGAAGGCGAGGTGCTCGAATTTCAGTAACGGGGATCCTGGGCGGCCGCTTCGACCCGCCGCAGGTCGGCCACGTCGCCCTCGCCCACGCGGCGCTCGACCAGCTGCCCATCGACCGCCTGCTCGTCCTCGTCGCCGCCGCACCGGGCCACCGCGAGGTGGTCGCGCCGGCCGAGGAGCGACTGCGGCTCGCGCGGCTCGCGTTCGACTTCGCCGACGAGGTGGCGCTCGACGAGCACGCCTTCACGGTCGACGCGGTGCGCGACGGCCGCTTCGGAGACGCCATCTTCATCGTGGGCGCCGACGAGGGGGCCGCCTTCCCTACGTGGAAGGAGCCCGACGAGATCCTGCGTCACGTGCGCCTCGCCGTCGGAACGCGTTCGGGCTTCCCCCCAGCCGACCTCACCCGCTACGGCGAGCGCGTGCTGTCGTTCGAGCTCGCGTCGCCGGCGGTCTCGTCGAGCGAGGTGCGCGAGCGGATCGCGCGCGGCGAGCCGGTCGACGGCCTCGTCCCGCCTGCCGTCGCCGAGGCGATCGAGGAACATCATCTCTACCGCGGCTACACTGAACGCGTACCTACCGAGGACTCGAAAAGACACTGACACCACTCGAACACGCCCGCCGAATCGCCGGCCTCGCCCAGGAGAAGCTGGCGCAGGACGTCCTCATTCTCGATATGCGACCCGTGTGCAGCTACACGGACTTCTTCGTGCTCGCGACCGGCCAGAACCAGCGTCAGACCAAGGCGATCTGGGACGAGGTGCACTCGCGACTGAAGCACGACGAGGACTCGCTGCCGCGCTCGGTCGCCGGCGAGCGCGAGGGCCAGTGGATCGTCGCCGATTACCTCGACGTGGTCCTCCACGTCTTCACGCCCGACTCGCGCGAGTACTACCGGCTCGAGGAGCTCTGGGGCGACGTCCCGAGCGTGGAACTCGCCTCGGCAACGGCCTAGCTACAATCCGGGCCGCAAGGGGCCGTAGCTCAGCTGGGAGAGCGTCGCGCTGGCAGCGCGAAGGTCACGGGTTCGAGCCCCGTCGGCTCCATCCTCGACGTTTAGCAACGGCGCGCGGCGCGGCAGAACCTGTCGGGATGCGTTTTCGCAAGGGAGCGACGCTCGACCCCTCGCAGGTCGAGGATCGCCGCGGCGGTGGCATGTCGCTGCCCGGCGGAGGCCTCGCGGTAGGCGGCGGTGGCCTCGGCCTCGTCGGCCTCCTCATCTACCTCGCGATCGGGTTGCTCTCGAGCAGCGGTGGCCTCTCCGCGCCGCTGCAGAACCTCGACGACCAGTCGGTGGGCGCGGGGTCGACGCCGGACTGCACGACGGCGCAGGACGCCAACACACGCGAGGACTGCCGAATCGTCGGCGACATCAACAGCATCCAGGCGTACTGGACGACCGAGTTCAAGCAGAGCGGCCGCACCTACGCGATCAGCAAGACCGTCTTCTTCGACGGCTCGACCTCGACAGGCTGCGGCGCCGCGACGACGGACGTCGGCCCGTTCTACTGCCCGGTCGACAAGAACGTCTACATCGACCTCGGCTTCTTCGACGAGCTCCGCGACCGCTTCGGGGCGACCGCGGGGCCGTTCGCGCAGGCCTACGTGCTCGCCCACGAGTACGGGCACCATGTGCAGGACCAGCTCGGAGCGCTCGGCGGCGGCTCGGGCCAGTCGGGCGCGACCGGCAGCTCCGTACGCACCGAGCTCCAGGCCGACTGCTACGCGGGCGTCTGGGCGAACCACGCCACGCAGACGGGGTACCTGACCGACATCACGCAGGCCAACATCACCGACGGTCTGAACGCGGCCGCCGCGGTCGGCGACGACCGCATCCAGCAGGCGACGCAGGGCCGGATCGACCCGGACACGTGGACGCACGGCTCCTCCGCTCAGCGACGGCACTGGTTCACGGTCGGCTACCAGACCGGCAAGCCAGGCGCCTGCGACACGAGCGGAAAGCTCTAGCCCTCGACCCAGTCGCGCGTGAGGTACAGCCAGAACGCCAGCCCGGCGTACTCGCGGTACCG